>JASGCF010000158.1 GCA_030054275.1 Limnohabitans sp.
GTGAGGTCGTTCATGCGAGACTCCTCATGCGAGACTCCTCATGTCAGGCTCCTCATGCGCGTCGCCGCGAGAAGACCCTCACAACAAATCAGTGCAAGAACAACGCCAAGCAGGGGCGGCATCGGAACTGTTCCAATCCACGGGATGTGCAGGTCGAATGCTTCAACCGCGAGATCTGTGTAGCGCACCGAACGCGTTTCCTCGATCTTGCTCTTTTCCAATTGATCAATCGTTTGATAGATCTGTCGGAGGCTTTGCGTATCGGTCGCGCGGAAGTACTCGCCACCGGTTTCTTTGGCGATACTGCGGAGAGTGTCTTCGTCGATGGAGACGGGCATTTGCACGATGCGCGTGCCGAAAGGTGTGCGTTGAGGCACAGGCGCCACACCGATGGTTCCGAGCCCGATGCAGTACACCTTCACGCCAGTGGCCTTCGCAAGAGCCGCAGCTTCCTCCGGCGCAAGATCTCCGGCATTCGACTCTCCATCGGTGAACAGCAGCACAACTTTCGAAGCAATGCGCGTGCGTCCATCTCGATTGGCGCGGTCTACAGCATCCTTGAGTTTGTCGACGCCAAGCGCAAGCGCATCGCCAATCGCTGTTCCCATCTCATCGCCGCCTTCTGGGAACGAGACCTGTGCGATTGCATCTTGAACAACATCTTGATCAAGCGTCAGCGGAACAAGACTGTCTGCGTGACGAGCAAAACTCACAACTCCAACCAAGTCGTTGCCGCGACCTTGAAACTCATCGCCGCCAACGACAAATTTGGTCGCGAGATCTTTGAGCGCGTCGAGCCGATTTGCTTGCTTGCCACGCACTGTGAAATCGAGCGCGCGCATGGAATCCGAGCGATCCATCACCAGTTCGATCGCAACACCTTCTACGAGTGTCTTCGCAGATTCCCTCGGGATCACAGGACGCGCCAACGACAGAATCAAGAGGAGAAGCGCCATCATGCGCAAGATCGGAAGCGCAATGATCCAGCGCGCAAATCTGCCCGACGGAGCATGATCGACAGCGCGGAGTGATGAAAATCCCACGGTGATACGGCGGTGCCGTGCCAGCCGAAGACACGCGACAAGCGCGATTGGTAGCAAGAAGATCAACCACCAAGTACTCGGATGAAGCGTCATGAAGCGCCTCCGTCGCGCGCACGATGGTGAGGGCGCGTTGCTTCGACGAATGCGCGAACTTCTGCAATATCACGCAAACAACTTGCGTGGTCCCGCGTGGCCGAAGCGAATTTCACAAGATCTGCCAAGCGCAAGACACGCTGCAGACGGTCACGCTCTTGCGTCGGGAATTCCTCACGCGACGCAACACTGTCGAGAAACTCTCGTGTCGTTTGCTGTTCTGCTGGAATCGCAAATCGAGCTGCTGTGTAGCGGCGCGCGATACTCGTCAGTGCATCGTAGAAGCGCGCGAAGTCACCTTCTTCGAGGTATGGCGCGCGTTCAAGTTGTGCAAGGGCCGCGATTGCCCATGCGTCGGGTTCAACGACGCGGCGAGCGCGTCGCCTCCAAAGTTGATACGCCCACCACCCGACTGCTGCAAGCGCAATGCACACACTCCCAAGAACGACAACGCGCATCCAATCGACTGGCTCTGGAATCTCAATCGGGCCTTGGATATCGCGGTAGTTCGCCGGGTTGATTTCCTCACCCAATAAACTTGTGACTGGAAACGACGGAAAGAGGACGCGTCCTTCACGCTCCACGCCACCAGCGGTGTACATGACGACGAGCGGATCTGGAGTTTGCGTTCCCGCATCGAGCGTCGAAAGTACGACGGTGCATATGGCGTAGACCGTGCCGTCTGCAGCCTGCTCGACACGCGGTGTGCTGATCGAAAGCACATCGAAGACACCCAGTGTGGCTGGTGGCATCGATACAACAAGTGATCGCGGGTCAAACTGCAGGGCGACATCGCCTGTTCCTGTGACGCGAATCTCGCAGGGAATCGGGGCGCCGACCTCGGGAAAATCGGGGGCATGCACGGTTGCCCTGCAGCCTTCAAGCATTGTCTCTTGAAAGGCGGGCGCTTGTTCGGCAGCAACGGGGAGTGCGCAGGCCATCAGCACTCCGGTACACATCGCGAGCGTGATCACGCGGTTGGGTCGCTTCGGCCAACTTGTGGGTGCACCCAACATCATGCGCCTCGCCGTCCCGAGCGCAGTGATTCGCGGCGAGTGAAGTACGCACGCAGTGCAGGAATCGGGTCCTTTCCCGTTTCGAGATACAGCGGCTCCATGCGTGCGCCGCGGAAGTGTCTCTGCTCAAACGCGCGGCGTTCGTCCGCGACTTCGGCCCAACCTTCGCGTACCCAACGCGACGAAGTGTCGAATCGTCGAAGTGCGCCCGTTTCTAAGTCTTCAAACTCCACGATGCCAACATCGGGAAGTTCGCGCTCTCTTCGATCCGAAACCACGATGGGAATCACATCGTGGTACTTGCGAAGTTGTGCAAGCGATCGTTCCCACGATGCGGCTCTTTCCTCGCGATTCTGGATTGACAAACTGTTCTCAAGGAAGTCGCTGCAGACACAGACGACAGAGCGCTTCTTGAGATTTCGCGAAACTTCATCCAGTGCACGCGCGATGTTTGTTCCGCGTCCGGTTGGCTCAAATGCGAGGAGATCGCGCACAATGCGCACGACATGTCGCGCGCCTTTTTTGGGCGGAATGTAGGCTTCTGTGTGATCTGTGAAGAGAAGCATGCCCACGCGGTCGTTCGAGCGAATCGCTGAAAACGCAAGCGTTGCAGCGACTTCTGCGACAAGTTCGCGCTTCATGTTGCGCTGCGTTCCGAAGGACAGCGATCCAGAAAGATCAACCGCAAGGATGACTGTGAGTTCACGCTCTTCGCGAAAGAGTTTGATGTGAGGTTCACCAACGCGCGCGCTGACATTCCAGTCGATCGAGCGTACATCGTCGCCGACGAGATACGGGCGCACTTCCTCAAACTCCATGCCACGCCCTTTGAACGCAGAGCGATACTGGCCTGCGAGTACATCGCTGACCAAGCGACTTGCGCGGATTTCAATGGCGCGGATTTTGCGACGGATTTCGGGAGAGAGCATGGCGCGTGTTCGCGATGATTGAATGAATCAGGGAACAGCGACACTTGCGAGCAGCGTGGTGACAAGATCGTCGCCCGTGCGATCTTCTGCTTCTGCTTCGAAGCTTGGAATCAGGCGATGTCGAAGCACCATGGGTGCGATGTCCTTGACATCTTGAGGTACGACATAGCCACGGCCATCGAGGAACGCGTGTGCTCTGGCAGCGCGCGAAAGTGCGAGTGTGGCGCGCGGCGATGCGCCGAACGCAATAAGCCCATCAAGGGGCACCTTGGCAGCCTTCGGATCTCGTGATGCAACGACGAGATTCACGATGTAGTCTTTGATGCGATCGTCCATCGCAATGTCATCGACCGTTCGACGCGCCGCCGCAATATCGGCTGGCTTCATCACAGCCTGCACGCGCGGCGGCGACGCTTGTCGCTGCATCCGATCGAGAATTTGTCGCTCTTCGCGGGCGGTTGGATATCGCACAAGAATCTTGAGCATGAAGCGATCAACCTGTGCTTCGGGGAGCGGATAGGTTCCTTCTTGCTCGACTGGATTCTGTGTCGCGAGTACGAGGAACGGCTCGGGAAGCGCAAAGGTTTCGCTTCCGATGGTGACTTGACGCTCTTGCATCGCCTCGAGGAGTGCGGATTGCACCTTTGCGGGCGCGCGGTTGATCTCATCTGCCAGCACGATGTTGGTGAAGATGGGGCCTTTCTTCACCATAAAGTCGCCAGTTGCTGGTCGATAGACAAGCGTTCCGACGAGGTCGGCAGGCAAGAGATCGGGTGTGAACTGCACGCGCTGGAATTGGGTTTCCATGCCTTGCGCCAAGGCTGCAACAGCGGTTGTCTTTGCGAGTCCTGGTACACCCTCAATGAGGATGTGTCCGTTTGCAAGCAAGCCAAGCAAAAGCCCGTGCACCAACTCTTCTTGACCGACGATCACGCGATGGATTTCGGTTTCAAGTGTTCGAAACGGCTGGCTCTTCTCGGCGACTTCGCGTTCGATGGCCGCGATGTCTTTCGAAGGCGTGATGTGCGCGTCGGATCCTTCTCGTGCTGTCGTCATGGTCTGATGATCCCGTACTTTTGAACGCCTGTGGGCGCCTTCAGAGCCGCACTGAGCAGTGATTTCGAATCGAGATGAGGCGCACGCTGCGGCGCCCGCTGTGAGGCCAGGCGTGGTATACCGGAGGGGCGGGCAGGGATGCGCAAATCGTTGTCATCCGTCGCGAGGACCTGTTCCGATTTTGGAAACGCCCATGCAGCATGTCAACACTGGTACGACCACAAGCGAAACCCGTCCGCTGCACGAACTTTCCTCGACCCGAATTGGCTGGATCGGTACGGGAATCATGGGTGGCGCGATGGCTGGTCATTTGCTCGCTGCCGGCGCACCGTTGAAGGTGCATACTCGCACGCGTGCGAGGGCGGAGGCGCTGCTTACGGCGGGTGCAGCATGGGCGGCCACGCCAGCCGAGGCCACCCGCGATGTCGATGTCGTGTGCGTGAATGTGTCGCTTCCAGAAGAACTTGACGCGGTGTTTTTCGGACCAGACGGCGTCTCTCAGGCGCTTCGTTCGGGTCAGTTGGTGATCGACTTTGGAACATCTCGTCCATCGGACGCGCGGCGCATCGCCGAAGCTGCACTCGCACGGGGCGCAGAAGCGCTGGATGCGCCGGTGTCGGGCGGCGATGTTGGCGCACGAAACGCCACGCTTTCCATCATGGTTGGTGGCAACGCAAATGCCTTCGACCGCGCGCTTCCGATCTTTCATCGGCTTGGAAAAACGGTCGTTCGACTTGGCGAATCAGGAGCCGGACAGCGCACCAAGATCGTGAATCAGATGTTGGTTGCGACAAGCACGATCGGCATGTGTGAGGCCGTCCATTTTGCGCAAACTGCCGGTCTCGACACCGAGAAAGTGCTTGCCGCGGTTGGAGGCGGGGCAGCCGCTTCATGGTCTATCGCGACACTTGCACCGCGTGTGTTGCGAGGTGA
Source organism: Limnohabitans sp. (assembly GCA_030054275.1). Taxonomy (GTDB): domain Bacteria; phylum Planctomycetota; class Phycisphaerae; order Phycisphaerales; family SM1A02; genus QWPT01. The sequence goes on from JASGCF010000158.1 coordinate 5,071, forward strand.
TTTTGAGCCCGGATTCTCGGCCCAGAATCTGCTCAAGGACTTGCGGATTGCACGCGACGAGGCGCACGAACTCGGCCTTGCGCTACCGGTCGTTGAGCACTGTTTACGCCGATACGAGTCGCTCGTCGCCACAGGACACGGAGCGCGCGGGACGCAGGGGTTGGTGCTCTTGTTGCGGGCCGAACAGCAGGCTTCGGCAGGCCACGCGAAGTCCCGCGGCTGATAACGCGCTTTGTCTGAGGAGACAGTTGTGCAAAGCCGTTTGCCAGATGGGCGGGGGGCGTGTATCTTGCTCGACTCTTCAAAGCGAGTCACGCATGAGCACGATCCCAAGCACCGGCACGGTTACTTTCACCATCAAGTCAGTTCCTCAGACCGACGGCGGATTCCGCACGATCGAGCGGCTGATGCGACTTGAGCGTGGCGCGCAGCGCATTCTGAAGAAGTTGCAGCACAAGCGCGTGACTCAACTGAACGAATGGCGTCCGCGTGCAGGCCGCGAGTGGTTGGTGCGCGCACGCTGCACGCGTCTTGTGCGCGTCGCGGCTGGCCAAAGCTTCACGATCCAAGTGACGCCGCAGATCTCGAAGGATCTCGCGAGCGTTGCCAAGTACCTCGACTTCAAGTCGGCCAAGTAAATCGGCCAAGTAAGTCGGCCAAGTAAATCGGCCAAATCATGAGGCCAAATCATGAGGCCGGGTTTGAAGCCGCTCTCTCAAAGAACCACACGCGCCCTTCGTGGCGCGTGTTTCTTTTCTTGTGGACTTCTCGCCGGTCACTTTGTCCGTTGCGTGCAACATCGACGCATGGAATCGCGCGCTGAACTCTGCGAGAGTTTCGCTACTTTCGCTCACCGCGCGCCGCACGCGCTGCGGTCTCAGAAAGTCCGAGCACTTCAACAGCCAACCGAAGTCCACGCCCGTCTGCGGGAAGTTCTACCACGCTTGCTGCGCGAATACTTGGAACTGCGCGCAGCAGCAGACTTGCATCGCACGCGGGTGTCGAGGCTGTCGCGGCGCGGACGCACGACGCGCGCACGGTGTATTGATCGATCGCGTTGAGGGTGATTGGTTCGATCGACACCGTGATGGTTGCGTTGTCTGCGTTGACCGAAACTTCTGCGCGTTGATCACGCGCTGCAAGGACGCGCGGGGCCGCAATCACGAACGCCTTGCCCTCAGAAACAAGGCGATCAAGTGTCGAGTCGTCTGCGACGGCTGCGGCGACTTCGCCATCGGAGAGTTCCAATGCGAACGACACAATCCGCACACCCCAATCAAGTGTCGGTGCTGGAAGATCGCGCGAGAGATCCGCGAATGCACGGCGTAACTCATGGTGCAGGCGAGGTGTCGCCGTGATCGAAGCAACCGGACCTGCGTAGGTGACCGAGGCAAGGTTGCCCCCGACATGGTCCCACTCATCGGTCGAGAGTGAACGGACGAACTCATCGAAGGCGTTGTAATCGTCTTCGTCGGCCGGAGCTTCTGGGATCTGCGGAAGTCTCGCAAGAAGCCCGCCGATCGTGTAGCGATGGGTTGCAAGCAGGCCGCGACGACCAACACTGTCGGTGAATACCACAGCTCCCGAGGCAACATCAATGACGAGATCCTCGCGACCCGCAGCGATGGCGCGCACCACAGCGTCGAGGGCAGCGCGCGGCGTTGTTGGCACGCATGTCACAGCGGTCTCTTCCCAGCCGCCGCTCTCACCGAGCGCGCGCGGATCAAAGGTGACGACACAACCGGTGGTATCGCGCACAACGCGAACAATTTTCCCCGCCGGCACATCTTCAAACGACTGCGGTTCTGAGAACGGCTTGTCAAGGCGCATGAGAATGGCAAGATCCGCACTCAACATCGACTCTTCGAGAGCAGTGGACGAAGCCGCATCATTCGGAAGCGGCTTGCGGGCTGCCCCGTTCGGATTCTGCTTACCCGCTGAAATCGGCTTCTCGGATGCGTTTTCTTTCGCCTGCTCTTTCGCGTCTTGCAACAGAGCAGGGCTTTTCGCGAGATCGAGAGACAGATCGACCGCGTAGAGCGACGACATGCAACGAAGAAACACGACCGCGGAAACGAACGCGATCATGCGGTTGACGGATGAGATTGCGATCGTTGTGCGCGCGAGGTTCATGGGTGTTCCTGAGCGATCAAACCGTTCCGTCGCCGCGGGATTGCAGTACTTCGTGAATTGGAACGACAAGGTGCGGAATGACGCGCTGCTCAGCGAGGACTTCTGCGTGACCCACAACCGCACCAAACGCACTCTTCAACTCATCGAGTGATGCAAGTGGTCCGTACTTCCGTACCGTTAAAAACACCGAGATCGGTTCGCCGCCGCGTTCGCCAGCGACAGGGAGTCGCGGCTTCGTACGCACTTCAAACGCGGCTTGTAGATCACCGCGCTCGCCAAGCGAAATGGCGACGGCTGGTTGGGCATCGATGACACGCTCAAACGCGCCGTCTACCAAACCTGCAAACGGGGTGTTCGCCAAGAG
>JASGCF010000159.1 GCA_030054275.1 Limnohabitans sp.
CGTCGGCTTGCCGCCAGCTCCCGTTCTTTGCGAACGCACGCACGTGCCTGCGCGGATTGAATCTCCTCTTGCATGACCGCTGCGACGGAGTCCAATCGAATATCGAGCGCATTGGCGGCGTGTGAGATGAGCCGGTCACGTCGCTCCTCGACTATCGCATCGATGCGCGACGCCACACTTAACTTCGACATCAGATCTGGAAAGAAGTCTTGCGTGCCGGTGTGCCGCAAAAATCTGTTGATCTCCGGAGTCCAATCAAGAATCCGTGGACGAAATGGTTCCTTGTTTTTGATGTGGGCAGAGATCGCATCCACAAATGGTTTACGCGGCTCAGGATCAAGCCAAGGCAAGACCGCCGTGTCGACGGTGCGCTGTATCTCTTCGATTTCCCACGGACAGCCCTTGTCAAGCCCTGCAACCTGCTCAACCACACTACCAACACGGTAGGCTGCTTGAACAAGAAAATGAAATGCACGATCAGGAAGGACAACCCCTATCGCAGCGAGTGCGCGAACAGTGACGGCTCTCGCCTCTCGAACCTCCCATCGCTCTTCTTGTGAAATCAACAACTCGCCCGCAACGCGAAGTACGGTCCTTTCATCAATCATCATCCTCTAACCCCCTTCGCGATTCGACGCGCAGGTCTGCTCTTCCTCAAAAGCTCTGCCGATCAGGGTCCACTACAGCATCACATTGGCAGTACACCGCGTTGAATGTTGTCACGTGTGACGAAGCGAATTCCCATGGAATGACAGACTTCAACGAGATCATCCGCCACCGCCGCACGCTCGATCGACATGCGTCGTCGATCCGTACGTGCGATTGCCACCAACTCGGAGAGTTCCCGCTCGTCTTGCTTGGTTGCGACTTGAGCGATGACGAAGCCAACGAATCGAGAGCGGGGCTACGAGTACCTATTGTCGGTAGCGAGTAGTTCAGTGACACAAATCCGAATTCAAATCAACGCCCGATGAAGGTTCCGCGCCCCCTCTTCGCGACGCCTAGAAGAAAATCACGCATCCGCCGCTCAAAGTAGTTACCAATTCCAACCGTGTGAACACATGCGTTTGGGTTGTCACGACACCAGGATTCCACGAGGTCAAATACTTCGGATGTCGCGTCCATCACCGAGCCCGCATCAGGTTCAGGTGCCCCGTCGGTAAACAGAATGATCGCATCTACATCTCGAAACTTCATGGCCTGACGGAGCGCCTTCGCTGTTGGCGTGAGTCCTGCGGGTGAAAGTTCACCAAGCGCTTCGACCATTTCCACACGAATTTCAGCATCGATGCTCGGAACATCGACTGAGTTCACAGGCGCGGTCTTTGCAGGTTGAAATCTCTCAGGAACTACCTTCACATCAGCTCCGAATACGACAAGCGCAGCTGCTTCAACCGGAAGGTGTTCGATCCAACCCGTGACCGTTCGTTTCGCGTCATCCCAACGATCACCCTCCGACATGCTCTGCGATCGATCTACGACCATGACTACTCGCGCTAATCGACCGGGTATTCCGAGCAGTTCCTGTCGAATCTGCTTTTGCGCCTTGACCTCCCGCTCGTAGCCTTCCAATGCGGTCTCGAGTTCGGTGGCCTTTGTTTCCATACTCTCGATGTCACTCGCAAGCCTTTGCTTCTCAACCGCCTCGGATTCTCGCTCCTTCTCCCGCTGCTCACGCTCGCGAGACATTTGATCAAGTTTCCGACGCAACTCCTCTAGGCCACCTTCGCCGGAAATCTGATCCTGCAACTTTGATGCGTTTCGCCTCTCCTTTTGAAGCGTCGCTGACAGCTTGCCGTTGATCCCCGCGACAGCCGTGAGGCCACGTCGCATCGCGTCGACTTCGGCTGCACGCTGCAAGATTTCGTTGTGAGACGCCTCGACCTTGCCGCGAGCGATCGCAAGCTCATTTCGTAGGGACTCGATCGAACTCTGAATGTCTTCGGGATTCATACCCGCGCCGCCAATCAAATCATCGAATCGTTGAATCCTTGCCTCCAGATCTTTGCTTCGAAGCTGCCATTCTTGAAGCTGATTTCTCGACCTATCCAATTCATCTTGCGCGATCCCGAGTTGATGATCGAGCCGCACCCGCTCTGCCGACGAAGTGGACGCACGAAGCGCAAATCCGCCCGCAAGTAAGATTCCTACCGCAAACAGCAGCATCATGAGATCTGTCATCGAAATCCAACCAAGTTCCGATCCTTCCGCGCGGTGTTCGTGACGACGCCTCATGCGCCACGCTCCTTCCTCCGCCACCACGGACGCGAGGCCTCTTGAATCGAAACCGTCGCTTGACGAACCGCTTCTGCACCCTTCTCAAACGAGTCGACGAGCTCATTCGATGCGGAGGCCTGCTGAGCAGAGGAACGCGCGGCGAACTCGAATGCACGCGTGTACTGTTCGGTTGAAGCAGTCAATCGAGAGAGGTGCTCTCGAAGCTCACTTGCAGCGCGACCTTCAAGCCGATCGATCGCACCTGAAACACTCTGAGTGGCCTGCCGCACCTGTTCTGCGGCCTGTCGCAAACTGTCCAGCGTCGATTCAAACCCCTGCACTGTCGCACCAAACTTTGAAATCTGTTCTTCGTGCGAATTGGCGATCTGCTCAAGCATCTGCTGAAGCTTGATCGATCGTTCGCCAAGAGTGACAAATCCTGATTTCAGCTTGGATGCGACTGCTTGTGCCGAATCTCTCATAGAACCAGCCGCTGCTGTCAATTCTTGAGCAGGGATGTCAACTGCCTCGCGAAGAGAGGCTGCGCCAGACCGAAGTTCCCCAGCAAGCGAATTCGCTCCGCTTGAGAGCTCTGCCATTCCGGCGCTGGTTTCCGTCATCATGCCACGCAACAGGCTCGCCGAATCTACGAGTTGCGCTGCACTTTCGCGTATCCCTTCAGAGAATCGCTCAAAGGCAGAATCTGGATCACGGAACTGTTGAATGAGGGCGGGATTGCTCGCGATCGCGAGCTCGAAATCTTCTTGCTTCACGAGGAGCGCTTGCAGAAACTGGTTGATGATCGCGAGGATTGCTCCGATGAGAACGCCGGTAAAGAGCGGCGCGATGGCTTGCTGAATGAGCATGCTTCGATCGATCGAGGTTTCCGGATCCTGCGAACCAGAATCGCTCATCATCGCCCCAACAATTTCGGAATTCATCATGAAAGCCAGTGCTGTCAGCGTTACGCCAAGAAGTGGCGCGACCACACCGAGCTTTCTCAGTAACCCTGCGCTGGGACAGGAGAGCAGCGAGCGCTCAAGATCTAAAATCGCGGAGTCACGCTGCTGCTCCGCGCGCAGTCCAGACTCGAGCTCTTCCATCCACTGCGCTCCCCGCGCCCGCGCAGATCGCCTCGCTCGCACAAAGACACCGAGCTGAATGAGCAGCACGACCGCTCCGACCAACACGCTCCAGACATAGCTCATTGAGCCCCCTCAGGCAAGGAACTGCGCTCAATGCGCCGCTCAAGTACTTCGATGTTTGTTTCAAGCGTGGCGATCTTTGCGCGCATGCGACTAACCGACTCGGACCGCGAGGACGGCACAGCGCTCAGCGCCACACCAAGCACATCAATCGCACGGCGATAGCGCTGCTGCGCCACCTTTGCCTCTCCATAGAGTCGCACCGTGTCTCCTGCAGCGACAAAGGCGTCGGCGGCACGCTCGATGGTCATTGGATTTCCCCGCGCGGCGCATAGATGAAACTCCCCAATAACACGGTAGAGCAATGACCGCATCTCCCAATCCTCACGAGAGGCCGATTCCGCTTCACCCTCGAGCAATCGAGCGCGTCTAGCGATTGCATCGATATCGCGCGAATCCACAGGCCACCCAAGATTTTTCGCGCCAAGTTCGTACGCCTCTTCGCCGGTCAATTGGTCATTCTCGCGAAGTAAACGCTCCATCTCATCTGTGAGCGCCCTTGATGCTTGCTCAGATTTTTGCTCGCCTGATTCCCGCGAATACCCGAGCGCAGCTTTCGTGAAGAACCCCCCGTCACGGAAGCACTGCACGGTGAGACACAGCACGCTCAGCGCGGCCCCAATACGAAATAGGCGTGCTTTCCATGGAGAATCAGCGTTGCGCCAAAACTGCAGGGCTTCGAGTCGTCGCGAAGACGCCGGCGTCGAGACTGCAGCGGGCTTTGATTTCGCTCCCATGGACGCACTCGCGTTTTTCTCGACGCGCTCCTGCTGTTGTCTCGAGCGTGGAAGTTCTGTAGTCTACAAAGAACCTCGATCTACTCAAATGAGGGTTTAGAGCGCCAGTGGATCTATCGGCATGGTTGTCCATTCTCGGAAGCGGAATCGTGGGAGCCTGCTGGCTTGCGGATGTGCTTTTCGCTGACTCTCCCCTCCCGCCGCCCGCGGTGGCGCCACGAAATCCCCCTCGCATTCGAACTTCACCCATTTCCGGCGGGGCGAGATCTCCTGAACCAGGGGCATCATTCGCAGCGATCGGTTCATCGGGATCTAGACCGACCCAAAAGCACCAACCAACAGCTGCAACTCACGAAGCGCCTGCTTTGCCAACATCGAGTGGACAAGCACGAGATCTACGAGGAAATGTGTTCATCATTCGCGGACTTCGCAAACTGAGATCGGACTTGGAATGACCAACTCACCTAGCCCGTCAACTTCGATTTGGAAAAGTGCAGTCGAGGCCATCAAGCCTTTTTTTAACGGCCGTGCGCTTTTCGCATATCCCATTCTCGTGGTTTGCATCGGCACTGAGATCATCGTTCAGTGGGCAACACTCACCTACGAGCAACAATCAGCACCACCAAATGTGCCAAAGTTCCCTGGACTTGGAATATCACTCTTTGGAATGATCATCTTGATGCTTGAGGTATTCAAGCTTCCGATGGCGCTCTGGGGAGCATCCATCTCAGGGTGGAGACGGGCATTTTGCAACTTCGGCATTCTGGTTCTCTGCATCCTGACATGGGCGACGATTAAGGATATTGGATACAACGACTCCAACGCTGCCCTCGCTGGGGCTCGCGCGAAGATGGCTGAATCGGCCCGACTCAAGTCCAACTTGGAATCGCTTGACCGTCAGCTCGTAGCCTTGAAGTCTAATGACGAAACTACGCGAGAGGCTATTGAACGTGACGCGGCTCGCCTCACGGAAGCACTCGACCGTGTAGAACGCGAGCTGGCTGCCGAGATCGAGAATCACAACCGACTTCGAGATCAAGTCAAAGAGCGCTCAGTCGATCCTGGCATCCGCGAGGAACTCGCTGGGCTCGAAGATGCTCTGCAATCTCGGCGCGAACAGTACCGACTCGACATCGACAGCATGCTGGCCCAATTCAACTCGGCGCAAGCCCGAAACGCCGAATTGATTCAAAGTGCAGCGAACGCGGGTTCTGTAGAGCTCAGCGCATGGATCGACCAGTGCAAGCAGATCGATGCCGACTATCAGCAACGGCTCGCGAGAGCTTCTGCGGACCACGACAAAGCGATCAGCTTGTACCAAGAGAGATTGACCGCGTACGACGCTCGACGACGCGAATTCAACACACGACGCCAAGAGGTCGAGGCAGAATACGAACGGAAGTGCGCTGAGCATCGGAAGAATGACGGACCGTTCTACGACCTTCAGAACAAACTGAAGACAGAGCGTTCGATCGCAGACAAAGAGATCTCGCGACTCACGGAGGAGTTCGAACGCGAGCCACGGCCAGCGGAACCCGTCAAAGTCACACCACCAGTGCCCAGCAAACCGCCGCGTCCAACAAGTTCTGGAGCCATCGCCGGTATCGTCGATACTGATGCCATTCAGCAGAAGGTGAGCGAACTTCGCAATGAGCGCGATCAGTTCATCGCTGCGCAGCAACAGCAGATTGCAACGCTTCGCCAACAATCATCGAGCCGGAGCAGCTCTGCACAGGAGCAACTCAACAAGGAACTTGCTGACTTGCAACAGCGGCATGTGGCGGCGATGGCGCGGATCTCGGGCGAGCGCGATTCGTTACGACGAGCTGCGGCCGAGGCGACGGCCACGCGCGATGCGACGAAGTTAGATCCGATAGAGATTCAAAAGAAAATCGCTGCCATCCCAGATCAACAACAAGAACTCAGCCTCACTATAAATCGCCTGAACAAGGAAGCTGAGCAGGAGATGCTTGATACCTATCCAGGCCGGATGGCACAGTTCCTGAGTTACTTCATGCGAGATCGGACTCAAGAAGAGCGAATCGCTGTCATTCTTACATTCTTCCTGCCAACATTGTCGTTGATCATGTCGTTTGCGCCCGCACTCGTACTTGAGGTCGTTGTGCATGGTCTCATTCTCGATCGCGCTCGAGTACTTCCCAAGCGGAGGCCTTCGATTTGGTCGCGGATCAGACTCGGCGGGAAAGCCCTTCGACGAGAGCGCGGAATCCTTGCGGCACAGCGGATTGAAGTCGCGGAAATGAAACGCGACTTGTTAGAGCGCGAGTCTCGGATCAACTCAGAAATTGAAACCCGCGCGCAAGAACTTCATCTTGCACTTCAACGGGAGCGAGACGAGGCACGAGACGCATTGGCAGCCACGGGACAGACGCTTGGCAAGATTGTTGCTGCACAGAAGGAGACGATCGACGCCGCCGTCGATCTCATCGGTAAGCAGCGCGAAGATATTACTCAGCTCGCGAACACAGTCATGGAGTTTGACAACGCAAAGAAGTGACCCAGCGACTGGGCGAACGACAGCGTGTCTCGCCTACGAGGCCGTCCGCGACTTTCCGTCTACTACAGTGGCCTCGGAGCCGCCGATCCAAAGTAGCCTACATGGATGGAGTGTCATTCATACGGTCAAGTGTTTTTGAGGGAGTCCACGAGGAGCATCATTGCAGCTGCGGCAGCCATCGCAGTAGTCCTTCAAGGCTGCCACAACGTGCAACGGAGCGAAACGCGGGCTTCGAGTGTTGATCAACACATCACGAACTTCCCGCAAGATTGGGCGGGTACTTGGCAGGGCACGCTTACGAGTACGGCGTATCGCGTGAGTGGAGAGAAGCGCGAGGATGCGCCCGAGATCAGCATCGAGATGACGTTAGAGATTGCGCCGACGAGCGATCCACAGCGTTGGAGTTGGACGATCACCTACGACGGTGATGCCGGAAAGCAAGTGCGGCCGTATGAGTTGGTGATCCGCGATGTGGCGACCGGATCAGCAAAGTCTCCTGCAATTTCGCGCAGTCGCTTCGCGATCGACGAGAAGAACGGCATCGTGATTCCCGTGCACTTCGCCGACGATGTCCTGTGGAGTTCGTTCGAAGTGCTTGGTACACGCGTCGATGTGCGCGAGGAGTTGGTGCGTGGGGATGCGCGCGCAGATACACGCGCGGATGCACGCGCAGATACACGCGCGGCTGCGCTGGACGAAATCCGCATCGAGATGATCTCGACGAAGATCGATGACCCTGAAGTGAGTGGCGGAACGAGTGCAGAAGGAGAAAGCGACGGAGGCGGCGTTCCCGCTGTGCGGAGCTGGTCGCCGATTTCGATCCAACGCGGGGTGTTGCGAAGGCGATAGCGGG
>JASGCF010000160.1 GCA_030054275.1 Limnohabitans sp.
TCCAGACCGGCGAGCGGAACTACAAGCAACTCTGACAGAACTACAATGGCCTTCCCGCGCAGCGGAGTCTCAGCCAATTCGTCAAGCATCGCGCGCAACACATGGCGACCATTCACATATCGCGACGAAACCAGAGATGCAATGGCTTGTCGAACCTCTTCGTTGGATGCACGCAGTGCCTCGCGCGAAACGATGCGTGCATCGCGTGGACCAAGATCGCTCTCCGATGGCCGCGCAGCAAGTTCACGCACAAGATTCAGCCGTGCCTGCGGATCGCGCGCTGCATTCCACGCAGATTCGAAGGCTCCATCACTCGCACCAGCGGCCGGAAGTCCGAATCGCTCGCCGGTTGGCGAAGCCTCCCACTCGGCGCGCTCGCGACTTGCGATGGTCAAGAGATTCATCTCTGCTTGCTTTGCCGCCTTGGCGTCGCCGAGTTCAAACGCGCGCGTCATTCGCAGTGCTTGCAACATCACAGCGATGGAACGAAGCCGATCGGCCGCATCGCTGTCGCTCATCCCACTCGCAAGCGCGGCATGCCTTCGCCACTCTTCCAAGAGCGTGGAATCGACAAGCACAGCGCCGCCGATCGCCGTTGTTCCGATTTTTGGGAATGCTTGTACCAAGCGATTTGCGATCGCTTCGCGCGCCTTTGTGTCCGCGTTGGTTGCGACCACCAAGTCTGGGCCATACCACGCGATTCCAAGATCAGCGTCAAGAAGACTGGTGAACACCCAAATGCGCGGCGCTGGAATGTTTGCATCCACCACAAGCGCGACAACGCTGTCACGCATGCTTTCACTGGTGAGAGATCGCCCGCTGAGGTCCACGATCTGAATGGCGTAGGCAAGAAAGTCAACCAACGGACTTGGCGTATCGATCGCTCCGGGTGCGCGAAGAATCGCATCGATCGCACCAAGCGCAGCGCGTGATCGCAGTGCCGTATTCGCGGTTCCTGCCTCAAGCGCGCGTGCCCACGCAGATGCTTCTGCAAGCGTCGTGAGTGTTCCAATCGACAGTCCATCTGCGATCGCGCGCGCATCACGCACCAAGACAGAAACCACGCCAGCACCGAAGGCGTCTGCAACTTCGCCACGAGGTATCTCGATCGATCGAAGCCGAAGTTCCTCTCGCGCAGCAGCAGCCGACTCGGGCGGCTGGGTAGGATCGACCGCAATCGCGGTGAGTACACCCGCACCGAAAGCAGCTTGCCACATCGCCTCCGCAAGCGCAAAGCCGCGGCGCTGATTTTCCGCATCCGCGCCTGGCGCAACCGACATCAATCGCCTCAGCGACTCACCGCCACGCGTGACTTTCGCGAGTGCGCCGTATGCAGCCGTCAGTTCATCGCGGTAGACGCCCGCTGCTGGCCACGCGCTTCCAGCAGACGCGAGCGCATCCGAGAGAAGTTTCATCGATTCGTCGTCGACCTGACCGCGTGCTGCGCGAATCCGCTTTGAAACGAACTCCAGTTCCTCAAGCCACGAGGCTGCTTTGCTGGCCGACTCGACAATCGCGACGGCGACAGGTGCCGGCCGGAAGCCTGGAGCGCGTGGATACTTCGCCGGTGCAGCGAGCGTAGGTACTGGCGCGATGATTTCGCCGTTTGCACCAAACTGACCGTCACCTTTGCCCGCAACTGCAAACGCCCCACTCGAAGCCGCGCCCGAGTTCGCGCCCGAGGTGGAGGATGTGTCGGCGGCGAGCGCAGGCACTTGGCTCGAAGTTGTGGCGCTACCCGAGGTGTCGCTCGCTGATTTGTTCACGGGTGCGAAAAACAGCCAGCCAAGGGCACCAAGCCACATCAATGCAACAACAGAAAAGAGTAGTACCAGCCGAAGTTGCGAGTTGGTCGTGCCACTTGCGACTTCATCGTGAATCGCATCATTGATGCGACCAAGCACGCGTTCCACCGCGCCTTCTGCACGATCAAGGCCTTGACGCGCAGGCGTTCCGCGCAACCATGCACTGCGAGCTTCATGACCAATCTCGCCAAGTCCCGAGGAAAACCCACCGCCCGACGAGAGATAGTTTGTGAGACCGCGCACGACGCGATCAAGTTGATCAACCGAAACGCCGTGTTCTGCTGCAATTCCGGCAAGTCGCTTCGCGCTCTGCGCATTCCATCCGCCAGAAACGACAAGAATCGCAAGCGCGATGCGGTCGAACTCTGTCAAATCTGACGCGGAAAGTCCGATCCCTGGTTCGAGCGCGGCTTGCGGAGCAACGACTGCAGCGATTTGCGCAGCACGCTGCGTAACCTTGAGCTCTGCGTGTTGCACGCGCTTTGCCGCACGAGCTGCGGCCTTGGGATGAAGCGGCCCTCGACCAAGACTGGTGAGTTCTATCTGTAAGCGATCCGCTGCGTGTTCACACTCGAGTGCGAGATGCCTCGCCTCCGTCGAATGAGCGCTCGCATGTCGCGCGATGCAATCAAGTCGTGCCTCATAGGCGGCCTCGATTTGTCCGCTGCGAAGTACCCCTTCGGCAGGAAGCCCAAGCAACGCGCGGTCGCCCGCAATGGAATCATCCGGTGTCTCAGGAATGCCAAAGAATCGTTTCGCGCCAGCGCGGTGCTCAAGTCGCGAACTCATGCGCCACCCCCCACGCCCGTCGTTGCAGCATCTTGCTGGTTCTTCGAAACATCTTTCGGAACACTCGCATCAAGTTCGGCAATGCGCGTTCGATATGGTTCAGGACCAAGATCTGGATAGAGTGTTCGGAACTGATCGATCACGGCGCGAGCGCGCACCGGATCCAGTCGCGCGAGCACTCGCATTTGCGCGATTTTGGCCTCAAACCATGGGTTTGAGCGTGACGGCAATCCACCAACGAGAGCACGCAAATGTGTCGCAGCTCGCTCGTCGTCGCCTGCGACTTCGCACAGTTTGGCCGCCGCTGTGAGCAGCGCTGCATCACGCGGTGCATCACGAAGGAGCGCCTCAACGATCAACGCGCCACGCTTCGCTTCTTCCGCATCTTGCGATGACTCTGCAAGTTCGACGCGCGCGTCTACAACAACTCGGGCAATCTGAGACAACGCGCGCACATCGGGCGCGTCGGCGGCGAGCGCTTTGTCGACACCGCCTGCGCGCAGCACAATCGCATCTCCAGCGCGAACGATCGTCGAAACGAAACCCGCGCGTTCGGGTGAGTCTGCTTTCGAATTGCGACGCCGCGTTTCCGCACCGCGCAACGCCAGTCGCAGCGCTGCGTCGGCCCAGATTCCGGTTGCTTCTGCCTTCTCAAACGGCGCAAGCGCTGCTTCCGCATCGGCCCAGCGATCCGACAAAATCGCAAGTTGCAGTCGTCGGTAGGCCAATTCTTCGTCCGCTTCGCGAAGGTCAAACTGCCCAGCATTTCCGGCTGCATCAAGCGCTGCGAGTAACTGCTCTGCAACGCGCAATTCGCGGATCTCGTTTGAAAGTACGACCTCGAGTGCTTGTCGCGCAATCGAGACATTCGACGCTGGAAGTTGCGTGGTTGGATCCCGCGGCAATTCCGCGAGCACCATCGTGTAGCGCTTCCCAGTTTCGGTCCGCGGCGCGCGTCCACCTCGGAATGCTCGGTAGAGCGCAGAGAGGGCTTGTGTTCGCGAGGGCAGCCACTCAGGTGTTCCAGGCTTCACCAACAGCAATCGATCCACATCTTCGATTTGTGGCTCTGTCGATGCCGCGATCTTACGGACGAGTAGTTCCGGCACATGATCGCTGCTTGGGAAACGCGACAGAAACGCTTCGACTCGAGCGATCAAATCTTGTTCCGCAGCAAGACGCGCTGGCTCGTCCTTTGCCTCTCGACGAAGATCATCGACGCAGGCGATCGCAGCACGCGCAGCATCCTCTGCGCGAACACCAAGCGCTTTCTCTGCGAACGCGTCGAAGGCTTTCGCGGCCTCCTGTTGTTGCCCTGCGCCACGCAGACTCCACGCACGCATGAGTTGACACGCAGCGCGCGCGTCTTCGAACCGAGCGGCGTCGTCTGCAGCAAGCGCAACGCCCAGCGCCTCTGCAGCGATGGCCGAGCGTCCGCGCAATTCGTCCACTTTCTGGGGCTCCGGACGACCGCCGTTCGCTGCACTTGCTGCGTCGAGTGCGCGCTGTGCGTCTTGAGCTTCTTCGTAAAGCCCGACTGCTTGCACATACCGCGGCACAAATCCCGCGTCATCTGGACCCAAAATCGATGGGCCGTATCGCGTGACAAGTTCGCGCACGGCTCGAAGATCGCGACGCGCTGCGAGCGACGCAATCGCTGCACGCAAGAGTGACTCTGCGTCGTTCGTGCTCCGACTTTCGCTGTCACTCTCGACCCCACCCGATCCGGCGAGTCCATCGACAACTGCGCGCGCAGCTGCAACTCGCGCCCAATTCGCTGCATCGGGACGATCAGAAAGCGCCGCAAACGCTTTCGCTGCAGCATCGAATGCCTTCGCCTCAAGTGCTGCAATCATGCGCCAACCTGGAAGGGCGTCACGCGTCGCAGCGAACACATCTTGCGCATCAAGGAGATCAAGCCAACGAAGGCTCTCGCTGAAACCAGAGAGCCGCGCGCGGGCAAGCGCAAGCCCAAGGATGGCATTGGCATACGCTTCGTCAGACCGCAAATCTTCCGAGATTTCCGACGGTTCGAGGCGACCATCGCGCGCACCGAGAAGATCCATGAAGATTTGGCTGGCAGTTTCGCTCGGCTTTCGATTCTTCGTGAGAAAGCCCTCATAGAGCAAGCACCACGCAGCGAGATAGCGCGATTGTCCAGCAAGCGAGCGCTCGCTCTCGATATCCGCGATCAACACATCGCGCTCAAGTCCGCTGCGCGTGTCGACTTTCTTATCAAGTTCACCCGCGCGCTTTTCGGCTCGCTTCCCAACATCGAGGAGAAGCTCCGCTTGGGTTGCAAGTGTCGCCGCGGCATCCTCGCCCGGCGCCGCGTCGAGAGCGCCAGCGCGAATCGATTCCGCCACCTTCGCTGCTTCGCGGTAGCGCGCACGCGCCGCAGCAACGCGCAACAGATCACCACGCGCCGTCGAAAGTTCTGCAGTCAGGGCATCCGCGCGCGCCAAGAGCCGCCCCCGCGACGCGCTCTCATCAGCCGCGTCAAGCATGCGAGCGAACAACTCTGCCAGTTGATCGAGAAACTGCGCACGATCTTCAGGCGATTTTGCAGTTGCTGCGAGTTCTTCAACGCGCAATGCAGCCAACGAATCGAGGCCACGGCTCTCAAGGTAATCAAGCAAATCATCTGCGCGCGTGTGTGGGGCAACCGATGCGACTGTGATCGCCGCGAACGCGACACGCAGCAGGAAGGAGTTCCGCTTACTTCGCTGGAACATAGGTCACCGCCTCAAAGCCCGCGTTTCGCGCGGTTTGAATTGCAGCTGCTGCTGCAGCAACATCGACACCGGCATACACACGCACGAAAAGCCCGCGCTCCTTCGGAAGAACCTCAAGCGCTAACGCCAAACTCTCGCGCGTTGGATGGTCTGCAGAGCCCAATCGGAAAATGGTTGCGGGTCCATCACGCAGCACTTCCACGACTTGTGGTTCAAGATCGTCCTTCGCGTCGGTACCGCGCTGGACGCGGAGATTCGGTGAGAGTTTCGACTCGTTCAGTCCAGCACCGGTGGTGAAGATAAAGAACGCGAGCAGCAGAAAGGTCGCATCGATCATGGATGCGAGGTTGAGTTCAGGCTTGCGATCACGACCAGTTCGACGGAACCTCATCTCAGCGGCTCCTTTCGGTCGCAAGTCGAACAGCGCCGAGGCCCTTGGCACCAAGGCGCGAGAGGATCTCATTCAAACGCCCAGCGTCACAGTTGCGATCCGCGCGCACAAGCGGTTTCAGCGCGTCTGGCCCGCCCGCCTGCGCCATGGCGTCTTCGATGAGTTGATCAAGTGCAACAAGATCGATGCGCTTCTCATCCACGACGATGGATCCGTCGGCTTCGATGTTGATGGTGAGTCCGGCAAGCGCGTTTTCCATCGCTTCTTCGCCTGATTCTTGTGGCAAATCAAGATCGGCACGCGTGCGCTCTGCCATTTGCGCCGTCACCAAGAAGAAAATCAGCAACTGAAAGACAATGTCGATCATCGGCGTCATGTCGATGGCGACCGAGCGCGATGCGGAGTTGTCTTTGCGGAATTGCACGGGGAAAACCTTGGCGAGTCGTCTGTGATTTGCGGTGTGCGGCTGCTCGGAGACGCGTTACTTGGTTGACTTTCGCGCGCTCTTTTCAATCAGCGCGACGATCTCCTCCGCATTCGCTGCACACTCGCCAGCAAGAGCGTCGACGCGATTGCGCAGATAGCCGTAAATCGAGACACACGGAATCGCAACAACAAGACCTTGGAATGTGGTGATCAAGGCGATGGCGATGTTTGCAGCAAGAGTTTCGTAGTAACTCGCGTTGTTTGCAGATCCCATCGCGACGGTGTCGAACGCACCGATCATGCCCTGCACTGTTCCTAAGAGACCCAAGAGCGGAGCGACCGAACCGATGGTTGCAATCACATCCATGGTGCGATAGAGGCGCGCCGTTTCCTCTGCACCAGCCTCTTCCATGGCACTTTTGATCTCGAACGCGCCGAATGGTGAACGAAGAAATCGCTTGATGCCTGCGCCGACAACGCGCAAGTAGTAGCAGTCGTTCGCGGGCAACGCTGCGTACTCAAGTGCGCCTTCAAGATCGCCGCGCTCGACGATTTCCTTCACGGCACGAACACGCTCTTCGGGCAAGAGTGCGGATCGTCGAATCTGTACAAAGTGAATGACCACAAATGCGAAGGCGACCAGCGAGAGCAGCACGATCACATAACCGATCGGTCCGCCGCCTGTGATGAACTTCAGCATCGAGCCGCCAGATGAGCCACCGGATGAGGCGCTCGAAGTTCCGCTTGCTGCAGCCTGAAGAAGAATGTTGGGTAGTAGTGCGTTCATGGCTCACTCCGTCCTGCATATCCATCGCGCGGCGCTGACAAACTTGCCTGCGATGTGTTGACTGCTGATCGATGGATTTGGGCGCTGCTGCTTCCTGCAACAGGCGTGGTTTCTGACTTCAATTCTGGCGTCACTTCCCGCGCGGAAACCCGCGTGGTGATACGCGCCGCGAGCTTCCGGCTTCGCTCTTCGAGCACATTCTTCAGTTGATCGGCTGCGGTTGGATCTCCCGCGTCGCGCAAGAGCCGACTGGCCTCTTCAAGCGCGAAGCAATCAACAAGGCCCGTCGGGTCGAGTTCGCTTGCCGGAACTGCAAGCAATTCCAGTGCAGCACGCTCAAGCGCTGGAGCTCGATTCGCATCACCCTCGGGGATCGCACGCGCACGCAGCGACGCATTCATGCCAATCGCAGCAAGTTTCCATGCGCCGAGATACCCAGGCGCCTGCGCGACGGCCCGCTCAAACTGCGCAACCACCGTCGCGCGCTCACGATCATTCTCTGCCGCGATGATGGCGAGAACAAGCGAAAGTACATCCGCGCTTGGCAAGACTGCGCCATTTGGAAGGAGCGCAC
>JASGCF010000161.1 GCA_030054275.1 Limnohabitans sp.
CGCATCGGTGTGGAGCGTCGGATTTTCCTCAGGCGAGAGCATGAGAAAGATCGAGTACACCGGCTGCTTATCGAGCGCATTGAAATCAACACCAGTTCGACTGATGCCGATCGCAGCAAGCGGAGCTTGCACGGCTGTAGTCTTCGTGTGCGGAATGGCGACGCCGTGATTGAGGCCCGTCGAACCTCGCTTCTCACGCGCAAGGATCGCGGTTGCGAAGGTATCGCGCATCTCTGCCGAGACCTTACCGCTTGTGACCAGCGCATCGAGGAGTTCACGAATGACATCTTCTCGCTTCGTGGAAACGAGGTTTGGAACGATGGCCTTCTCGACCACAATTTCTCGGAGTTTCATACGGGTTCGAGCCTCCGTGACTTAGTGGTTGTGCTTGTGGTCGCGCAGGCGCTGCTTGTGCTCGCTAATGACGCGGGCTTCACGATCGATCGCCAAATCGATGGCTGCATAGAGGTCTGCATCGCGGTAGTTCACAATGAAGTCTTCGTGATGCTCGACATCAACGATGAATTCGACATGGAAACCGTTGTGCTCTTTTTCGATGACGCAGTCAATCGCCTGCACCTTGTCGAAGTAGCGCACGAGGCGCTCGCACTTCTTGCGCACATAGGTGTCGATGGCTTCGGTGATTTCGAGATGCTTGCCTTTGACATTGATTTGCATTTGGAACCTTTCACAACTTGCAACTGCACACTTCAGTTTCCCGCGGCGGACGCGGGTCCATTGTCACGGGAACGCTCGACAGAGCCGTGGGCCTTGTTTGCACCCGCTGGACCAGTTCCAGCCGACACGACTCCGGCAGAGACAAGGTAGCGAAGTGCCTCGTCCACGGTGATTGGAATTTCACGAACATCGGTTCGAGGAACTGTCACAGTCCAACCAGAAAATGGTGCAGGCGAATTTGGCACAAAAACAGTCACAGCATCGCCGCAGGTCGCCGTGATCTCGGGCGTTGCATCGCCCGTGACCAGCCCCATTTGCCAGAGCCCGGGGCGCGGGTACTCAATCATCACCACACGATTGAATTGCAACTTTTTATTCTCGCTCCCAAAGAGGAATTCAACCACCTGTTTCAGAGCCGGATATACGGAACGGATACCCGGAACCGTCAGAAGCCCAGCTTCGAAGGCTCGCAGGAGGCGGCGTCCGATGTACCCGCCGACCAGTCGACCCAAGATGTACACCGTCACGATCGCGAGTGCGAGCCCAGTGAGATCGAGGTACCACCGCGCAGCCCACCACGCGTCAATGTTGCTGCGGATGACCCGCGACTGAACGGCTGCGTCGGATGCGTCGAGGCGAAGCCGCTCTGCGCGCAATCGTTCTTCAGAAAGTTGGAACTCGGTAGGCGCGAATGGTCCAGAGCGCTCGTCTACGAACGAGGCGATGCCCAATCGAAGACCTGCATTGATGGGTGCAGCGATGTTGGTATCTACGAATCGAAACGCTGCAACCAAAATCCAAATGGTGAGCACGCTTGGCAAGATCACCCCGAGACCACGAAGAAAAAATCCGCCTGCGCTGGTTCGCTTCGAGGCGGAGTTTGCCGCGGGTTGAGGTGTTGATCTGAGAGGCGCCGAAAACTGCATGGCGCGAGTGTACGGTGCGCGACGGGATTGGTGGCGACAGAGCGCGACCGGAGCAATGTTCGAGATCGTGTCGATTTTGAGCGGAGTCGAGCGTCTGGTTGAGATCGGCCGACGCGAAGTATTCATCCGCCGAGTGGGCGCGGGGTCACCGAAGCGAGACGCTCTACACCGTCGCGTCGGTAGGTGACATCGACTCGGACGCCAATCTCAAGTTGCGCGATCGCGAGTACCAATTCCTCTCTGTTTCGCACCGCGGTTCGACCAATCTGAAGAATGACATCACCAACGCGGAGCCCAGCCGCCTTCGCTGCAGAATCGATGACGAACGAGCGAACGCGTACACCATCACCCGCGTCCTCAACGCTGATACCGAGCGAAGCGTCCTTTCGTGCAACGGTGTCATCGACTGCGCCTCGATCCACCATCCATCGCTTCCAGCGATCCTCGACTTTTGCAAGCGGCTCGCCAAAGGTGCGCTCGATCGCGGAAGATCCGTCTGGATCGCTTGCATTCGTGGCACACAGTGCTTTGTAGAGCGATTCCAATTTGCCCTCGCGTGCGAAGAACTCGAACATCGAGCGCACCTGTGGATACAACTGCTCGGCCTCTTTCATGAAGCCCTCTGCGGGCATGGACATGAGTTCTTTCCAAGGCTTCGCAGACTTTGCAAGCACCTGCTTTCTCGCAATATTGAACCGAACATTCGGTTGAAAGGTGACCTTGCCGTTTGGGCGCAATTCATACGCCTCGTACAAACTCGCAATACCCTCCTGAACCCAAATCGGATGTCGTTGTCCTGTGCGCTCCATGTGGGCAAAGTGCATGAGATGCACGAATTCGTGCGTCAAACTCTGCCCAACATCGCGCGCCACAAGTCGACGCGCGCGGTGGAGGTACATGCCCTTGATTTCTTCGCGCTCGAGGTATTCGCGCGCGTGTTCAGGGCGAACGATGGCAACCAGTACTGGTGTGTCTGGCGACTTTCCGAAGTAGGCACTGCGAAGATGCTCCTCAAGTTTCGAAAGCAGTTCCTTCATGCGATCGTGAGAAGATGGTTCGAGGAAGGTTGCGTACGAGAGGCCGCGTTCTTGATCTCGCTCGTAGCGATACGCGTCGCCGTGGCGCGACTTCCATGTGTCGAGCGGATCTGGCACTGCATCGCGCCCTCCGCTGCGCGAGCGACCACGCTCTTCGCGCCCCTTCGGCGCATCGGTCGTCGAGCGTGATCGACCAGTTGCGCCTGCCTGCGACGCTGCTTCCAGAATCGCGTCATAGGTTTCGGATGCGCGAATCGGCTCGAGATCCGCGTCGACTTCCATCAAATCAAAATCGCGGAATCCAGCGCGTACCGACTCCAGCAGCCGTTCCTCTGCGGCTTTGTGTCTGCCCAGTTGGGCCAGTGCGCACGCGTCGTTGTAAAGCATGACCGGATCGCGATCTCCCGAGGCGATGCGTTGCTCGATGAGTTCATGCGCGCGGGCGAAGTCGCGTTCCTCCAGTGCGAGATCGACCGCAGCGCGCGGGGGAGGTGTCGCAGTGCTCTTGGCCTCGGTTGTAGATTTCGATGGTGGTTTCGTAGCACTTTGCCCCACATTCGCGTGACTCTCGCTCGTTGAAACGAGAAGCGCAAGCAGCGCGAAAAATGCGGTGCTCGCGAGGCGCCAGACGATGGGCATCCGACGCCGCGTATCGACGCTTCGCGAAAGTTCGGCTGTTGCCGCCCGAACATTCACGCGCAACTCTCCGCCAGTTGTGGGACATTTTCCGAGCGAAGTTTCGCTAAAAACACCGCGATCGCCCTCGGATACGCCTCGCACTCAAGTTGAAACACACGGGTCGCGAGTGAGTGCACATCGTCATCCGGACGCACAGGGCAGCGCAGTTCCAGAATCGGCTTGCCGTGGTCGTACTCCTCGTCGACCTCATGCACGGTGCAGCCCGTTTCTGTCGCACCACTGGCAATGACCGCGGCGTGCACATGGTTGCCATACATGCCTTGCCCCCCAAACTGTGGGAGCAGGCCAGGATGAATGTTCAGTGTGCGACCTCGCCAGAGTTCACCGACGCGGAAGTGACGCAGGTAACCGGCCAAGCAGATCACATCGCAATGCGCAGCACGCAACACTGCATCAACGCGCGCTGCAAGGTCGACGCCGTCGGGAACAATCGCAACCCGCAAGCCCTCGCGTCGGCAGCGTTCAATCGCTGCAATCTCCTCGCGATGGGCGAGCACGACAGCAATCTCGGCAGGCAACGCATGCGTCTTGAGTGCGCGTGCGATGTTGAGCGCGCTGCGCCCGCCACCAGACACCAAAATTCCAAGGCGCGCTCGACTCATATGTTGCCCTCGGCGCCTCGGAACGCGATGGATTTCCCGTGTTCGTCGACGGCAACCATGGTGAGTTGTGCTTCGGTGACGCGCGCCCATGTTCCATCAAGACGCTCTGCGTCGACCACCACTTGGACCGTGACGCTTGATCTTCCCAGTCGAATGGTTCTGGCGTGGAACTCAACGACCTCGCCGACCTGAACGGGCGCTTTGAAGTCCACGCGATCGACGGAAGCGGTCACCCAGCGATGGAGTCCGTGACGGCGGGCTTCGATATAGCCCGCTTGGTCGACATGCGCCAGAATAATGCCACCGAAAATCGTTCCCTGATGGTTCGTGTCGCGCGGCATCATCAAAACGCGCAGCGCGAGTCGCGGGGATTCAACCGGAGGAAACGAAGAGGTCATAGACGGATGGTAGCGGGGAGAAAGCCCACTTCTGCGCCTCAAACTGCGCAAGACAGAACCTACTGCAGTACGCATGCTCGGTCGGTCGATCTTCAGAAAATGCCGCGGGCAACAGTCATCATCCCAAACTACAACAACGGCAGCGCGAGCAGCCGTGACGGCCGTCGTGACTTTCTCGGCGCGCTTTTGGAGAGTCTGGAGGCAACGCTTCGAACCGACCCCACGGATCTCGAAATCGTGGTCGCAGATGACGGCTCCACCGATGACAGTTTGGAGACGGCGCGTCGTTGGGCAGCCCGCACATGGCCCGAGGGCTCGCAGCGCGCCGGATGCCCGTTCCTGCGACTCATCGAACTCCCGCATAGTGGCGTGCTCTCAAAGGTTCTGAACGAACTGCATGCGCAGACCGAAAGTGAGTTCATCTGTCGGCTCGATGGCGACATCGTGCTCGATACAGAGCACTGGGTCGCGCGCGTCCTGGAGGTGCTTGAGTCCGATCCCAAAGCGGGTGTGGTGACAGGAATTCAAAAGTTGCCAGACGGTCGCGTACACGCATTTGGTGATGCCATCATCAGTCCGCTCGGCTACCACCATCTTGGACAAGGCGCGACCGAAGCGTCGCTTCCAGAAGTTCTGGAAATCGAACACGCCATGGGTTGCTTTCATGCATCGCGTCGAGCAGCGATCGCGTCGGTCGGCGGGTACGACGAAACGGTGCTGCGCGGTCAAACCGAGGAATTGGCGATCCGCCTCAATCTGCAAGGTTGGCGCGCGTACGCCACAACGCGGGTTTCGTTTCGTCACTTCCACGCAGAGCGGCACTGGCGACCGAACAAAGCGGACACGGGCGAGGGACTCGCTCGAAGTTTGGGAAGATTCCGTGAGAAGTGGGGCTTTGATCGACTCGCTCCGGATCTTGCGGCCGTGTGGGAGCGTTGGCACGGCACGCCGCTTGTCGAGCGGGCCAAACTTCGCGGGCCGTGCCCATGGAACCCCGCGTTGACTGGTGAACGCGCTGCTGGTCGTGAATGGAGCGATTTCGAACATGACCCACAGTTACAGCAGGAAATCACGGCGGAATTGGCTGTGTTACGACAGTGCGAAGGATCTGTTGCCATACTTGGAGCGCGCAGCGGGCTTACTTCATTCCTTCGAGCGCGCGACGGCGTCGAGGTGCATGGTTTCGAAGAGCATGCGGAATCTGCCCTGTTCGCAGCGGAATTTGCGAAATCGCGCAGCGACTTGTCAACGATGCCTCGCTACAGTCGTGTCTCTGACCTCGCACACACGAGCGAAGAGAGTGGGGCATTTCAGACGGTTGCCCTGCTTGACAGCATCGAGCGTTACTGGAATCCTGTACAACTACTTGGGGAATCGAAGCGACTGCTCGCTGCTCGAGGGTTACTCATCGTGAGAACCCGGGCGCGTGAGCAAGCGCTCGGAGGCCGCGGGGAAGCGTTGCACTTGTTTGCAGCGCATGAACTCCTGCAGCTTGTGCGACATGTTGGTGGCCTCGCGCCACTTTCTCCACCTGTTCTGGACGGCACCAGACGATGGAATCTTGTCGCACAGCGCTCCGGTTCAGCGGCCCATGCAGTGCACTTCGGCGCGTGATGATCGCCACGCGCCAAAGAGAGATCTCATCGATCTCGCAAAGGACCCCGAAGGATCATGCCGGACAGCAACAACGAGTCAACAGTTCTTCAAATCTCTAAGGCGCCGACATGGCAGGCGGTGCGATTGCCACTGCGCATGCGCATCCTCGAGACAACGCGTCGCCTCGGCGAAACCTCGGTCACCGAACTTGCGCACGCGGTCGGGCTCAACCGAACGGCGCTCTACTTCCACTTGCGCCACCTTGAGAAGGCTGGTCTTCTCGTGTCGCGCTCTGGCGAAGCGACACCTGGCCGTCGCGGCAAGCGCCCTCGCTATTACCGCACGGCGGTCAACGAAGTGTCATTCCCGATCGACAGCGATTCGAAGAAGGACATGCAACGGGTCGTGGATTTTTACCGACCTTGGTTCTCGGAAAGTCGCGCAGCCTCGCTCGACGCAAAATGCCCGGGCGGATTTTCTGCCAAGCGTTTGAGCATGCATTGGGAGAACCTCACCGAAGACGAGGTTACTCGCATCAAGTCCCTCTGCAACGAAGTAGAAGACATCATGCGGCGTGCACGCAGTCGTGCGAACAGCACGCGCAAGGCGCCAACCGCGACGCACCACCTTGCGATGCTCTTCACGCCGATCGAGGGTCATGTCATGCCCGGTCCTGAAGTGAAGTTCAAGTTGAAGTGAAGCGAAGTGAAGTGAAGGGTTCGCATCCCAGCAATCGGGCAACCCTTCGGGGTCGATGCACGCTCCATCGACGCGCGAAAAACCCGCGAAACCCCGCCACTGATACAACCAACGAAAGTCGCGACGCTCGGTTCTGCCGAGCGTCGTGCTTTTTCTGCTCTCGCTCTCCGCGGTGTTGTTCACCATGCGCTTCGTTCGCCGGACCTATCCATGCGGCTTCCTCATGACTTGGCGGGAAGAAGCGGCTTGAGCCACTTTCCAGTCCAACTACCCTTCGCGCGGGCAACTTGTTCTGGAGTTCCGGTCGCAACAATGGTTCCGCCTCGATCGCCACCTTCTGGCCCAAGATCAATCAGCCAATCCGCGCATTTCACGACATCGAGGTTGTGTTCAATCACAACAAGGGTGTGACCTTTGTCCGCCAATCGCTCGAGGACCGTGAGTAATCGCGCCACATCTGCAAAATGAAGCCCGGTCGTTGGCTCGTCGAGCACATACAGCGTTTGCGCGTCGGTGGCGTTCCCCAATTCGGTCGCGAGTTTGACGCGCTGTGCCTCGCCACCAGAGAGCGTCGTTGACGCTTGTCCAAGTTGGATGTATCCCAATCCCACATCTTTCAGGCACTCAAGCATGCGGTTGATCTTCGGATGCGCGTCGAAGAAGGTAAGCGCATCCTCAACCGTCGCATCCAAGACATCTGCAATCGTTCTTCCGCGGTAACGAATATCCAGCGTTTCGCGGGCATACCGCTTTCCTTTGCAAGCTTCGCATGCGACGAACACATCAGGAAGAAAGTGCATTTCGATGCGCTTGACGCCTTGGCCTTGGCAGAC
>JASGCF010000162.1:0-2380 GCA_030054275.1 Limnohabitans sp.
AGCGATCGCTTGAAATGAAGACCCATGCGAATGCGGGCTGGGCACACGGAGCCGTTTGCACAGCGGTGGCGGTTCCACCACTTCCAGCAGCCATGCGTGGCGCCCAACCGATGACGCCATTGGTTGCGCGCCAACTGACCGGAGCTTGCGACCAATCATTGCTCGGGATCCAAAGCCAACCCTTGTTCTCATCGAATGTCCACGAACCATAGTGCTCGGTTGCCCAACCGAAGGGCAGGCCGGAGCGCCAATATGGGGTGCCGTCTTGAGTCACAATCCAATCGCCAATGGTGAATGGCTGCCACCACGGCTGCACATCGTTTGGTTGCCAAACCCAACCGAATGTCGGGTGCGCCATCCAGTTGCCATAGGCAAGAAGCGACTGCATGAATTGCTGTGCTGTGATCTCGCCACGCGAACCGCGGAACTGCTGATCTTGCCCGTTCTGCTGCTGGGTTGTCGCGATGGGATCAAACTCATGATCAAACTCATGATCAAACCCTCGTTCGAACGAAGGCACGACTGCCGACGGCGCTGTCGAAATCGACACCGCGGCCGCGTGCGTCGAGAACAGCGCAGGGAGCCCGATGGAGAAAGTAGAAACAAGCAGAAGCATCATGCAAACATGATACCTCGCTCTGTACTCACGCGCGTCCGCGCCACGCGCGGTACCGCGTGATCAAGTGCTGCGTCGAACTATCGTGTGTTGGCTTTGGAGCGTTGCCGACCAATTCGGGAATGATGCGCTTTGCGAGCACTTTGCCGAGTTCAACGCCCCATTGATCGAAACTATTGACGCGCCAAATCGAGCCTTGCACAAACACTTTGTGTTCATACAGCGCGATGATGCGACCGAGCATGCGCGGCGAAAGTTGTTCGCAGAGGAGCGTATTCGTGGGTCGATTCCCTGGGAAAGTTCGGTGGGGAACAAGCCATTCGGGCGTACCTTCGGCGCGGACCTCTTCCGGTGTCTTCCCGAATGCAAGTGCTTCACCCTGCGCGAACATGTTTGCGAGCAGAATGTCGTGATGACTTGGCGCGTTCGTCTCGCTGCGACCAACATCATGAAGTGGCTTCGCGAACGCGATGAAGTCGCATGGAACAGGTGATGTTCCCTGATGAATCATCTGATAGAAGGCGTGCTGCCCGTTTGTTCCTGGTTCGCCCCAAATGACCGGGCTCGTTTGCCATCGACATGGCGTGCCGTCGAGTTGGACGCGCTTGCCGTTGGACTCCATCTCGAGTTGTTGAAAGTAGGCACTCAGCCGATGCAAGTACTGGCAGTACGGCAGAACAGCCACTGTCTCGCAGCCGAGGAATTCGCGATTCCACAGTCCAAGAAGTGCCATGATGTATGGCAGATTTTTCTTCGGCGGCGCTGTGCGGAAGTGCTCATCCATGTCGCGGAATCCCGCGAGCAGTTCGCGGAAATTCTCAGGTCCCACAGCAACCATCGTGGACAGGCCGATCGCTGAATCCATCGAATAGCGGCCGCCGACCCAATCCCAAAAACCGAACATATTTGCGGTGTCGATGCCAAATTTCGACACTTCTGCTGCGTTTGTCGACACCGCAACGAAGTGCTTGGCAACTGCAGTTGGATCTTTCAGTTTTGCCAATGCCCATGCACGCGCTGTTTGTGCATTGGTCATGGTCTCGATGGTTGTGAAAGTCTTGGAACTTACGACGAAGAGCGTTTCTTCTGGATTGAGGTCGCGCGTCTTCTCGTAGAAATCTTCACCGTCGATGTTGGAGATGTAGCGGCATTCGATACCCCGCTCTGTGAAATCTTTCAGCGCTTCATACGCCATGACGGGGCCGAGATCTGAGCCGCCGATTCCGATGTTGACGATCGTGCGAATGCGCTTTCCGGTGTGTCCGCGCCAAGATCCGTTGCGCACAGAAGTCGCGAATCGCTCCATGCGATCAAGCACCTCGTGGACATCTGGCACAACATTCTGTCCGTCGACCTTGATGACGGCGCCCTTCGGCGCACGCAATGCCACATGCAACACTGCGCGATCTTCGGTGAGATTGATGTGCTCGCCGGCGAACATGGCCTTTGCGTGTTTGGCCACACCGCATGCATTGGCGAGCGAAAAGAGTGTGTCGAGAATCTCACCGTCGATCAAATTCTTCGAATAGTCCAAATGCATACCGAGTGCTTCAACGGAGAACTTTCGTCCCCGCACACGGTCCTTCGCAAAGGCGTCGCGCAGGTTCAGAGTGGCGCCACGCTTGGCGAGTTTGCGAAGACTCTTCCATGCGGCTGTCTTGTCGGGTGCGGTGTGCCAAGTGGGCACGACGGGTGCGGGATGCGATTCGGGCGTCGCACCCGACTTGGCACCCGACTTGGCACCCGACTTGGTACCCGACTTGG
>JASGCF010000162.1:2480-7461 GCA_030054275.1 Limnohabitans sp.
ACCCGACTTGGTACCCGACTTGGCACCCGACTTGGCACCCGACTTGGCAGACTTCTGGGCGGTGGATTGAGCGATCTTCTTGGTGGAACGAGCCATGGGACGGTTTGTATCGGCAGATTCGCTTTGTTTGTGGGAGGGGAAGATGCCTGAGACATTCGGCGCGGTGCAACCGAGTTTCCGCCGTTCCTCATGCGGAATTGCTAGTGTGCCGAAAGACTTCCTCCGACGGTCGCACCACACCCTCACGGACCCGAACCTATGACTACAGCGCTTCCCACAGCTCGTCTCGCAGCCCTCGGTCAGTCACTTTGGCTTGACAACATCACCCGTACGCTGCTCGATGCGGGAACACTTGCGCGCTACATCCGTGAACTCTCGGTCACCGGGCTTACCTCGAATCCGACGATCTTCGAGAAAGCGATTGGATCGGGCACCGCATACGACGCGCAGGTTGCCGAACTCGCGGCCAAGGGACTTTCGACTGAGGAGATCTTCTTTGCCTGTGCGATCAGCGACCTGACGAGAGCCGCGGATCTCTTCAAAGATGTCCACGCGCGAACGAACGGTGTCGATGGCTGGGTTTCACTTGAGGTTTCGCCGCTCCTGGCAAACGATACTGCAGGCACCGTTGCACAGGCGGTCGAACTCCACAAGCGCGCTGGTCGCGCGAATCTCTACATCAAGGTGCCGGGCACGCCAGAGGGTTGCCCTGCGATCGAAGAACTGATCTTCCGCGGTGTTCCAATCAATGTCACACTGCTCTTCTCGCGTGAGCACTATCTCGCGTGCGTGCAAGCGTACACGCGAGGCATCGAGCGACGCGTCGCGGCTGGGCTTGATCCGGTCGTATCGTCTGTGGCAAGCGTGTTCATCTCGCGTTGGGATCGCGCGACCGGAAAGACGCTGCCTGCCTCGTTGCAAAATACGGTCGGCATCGCGATGGCAGGTCGTGTGCTGAAAGCTGCCCTCGATTTCCATTCGTCCGATCGTTGGAAGGCCTTGGCTGCAAAGGGCGCTGTGGAACAGCGAGTTCTCTGGGCTTCCACGGGTACGAAGGATCCCGCGCTTTCGCCGAGCCTTTACTGCGATGTTCTTGGTGCGCCGAACACGGTGAACACCATTCCCGAGGAAACACTGCTCGCGCTTGCCGAGAAGGGCGATCCTCAGCGCGCGATGGATGGCGATGGCATCGCCGCCGAGAAGACGCTTGCTGCAGTGACTGCTGCTGGCGTTGATCTCGCGAAAGTCGCAGAAACGCTGCAACTCGAGGGTCGCGATTCTTTCAACAAGAGTTGGACGGACTTGCTTGCTAAGATCACCACCAAGCGCGACGCACTCGTTGCATCGCGTTGAGCGTCCATAGAAGTACACGCCTTGCACGCATCAGAGAACGGAACTGTGATGTCTTTCCTCGAAGAACTCTCGTGGCGCGGCCTTCTGCACCAAACAACTTCACCTGAACTGACGGCGCACCTTGCTTCGGGCGTTCGTGCTGGCTACGCGGGCTTTGATCCCACATCGGATAGCCTCACGATCGGAAACTTCATGGGGATCAAGTTGCTCGCGCATTTGCAGCGTGCTGGGCATCGGCCGATTGTTGTTTCCGGCGGTGGTACGGGCCTGATTGGCGATCCGAGCGGAAAGAGCGCGGAGCGCACACTTTTGACGCGTGAACTTGTGGAGCACAACGCGAAAAGTCAACAGCGCATCTTTGGTCGGTTCCTCGACTTCGATGGGCCGCGGGGCGCGAAGATCGTAAACAATGTGGATTGGCTTTCGACTGTTTCCTATCTCGACATGCTGCGCGACATCGGGAAGCACTTCAGCGTCAATCAGATGATTGCGCGAGATTCTGTCGCGTCGCGGCTTGAAGGACGCGAGCAGGGAATCAGTTACACCGAGTTCAGTTACATGATCCTGCAGGCGTACGACTTCCTGCATCTCTATCGCGCGGAACGGTGCACGATTCAACTTGGCGGAAGCGACCAGTTCGGCAACATCGTCTCGGGCATTGATCTCATTCGACGGCTCGAGCATGGCGAGAGTTTCGGTGCGACCTGTCCGCTCGTTACCACAAGCGATGGTCAGAAGATTGGCAAAACCGAAAGGGGAGCGATCTGGCTGACAGCCGACAAAACGAGCCCTTATCGCTTCTACCAATACTGGTTGAATACAACCGACGCAGACGCCGTGAAGTTTCTGCGTTGGTTTACCTTTCTCGATCAAGACGCCATTCAACAACTGGCGCATGCGCTGGCGCATGATCCTTCGAAGCGTGATGCCCAGAAGACTTTGGCTGCCGAGATGACGCGCATGACGCACGGCGAGGTCGAACTTGCGCGCGCGATGGCAACAAGCGAAGCGATTTTCTCAGGCGATGTCAAAGCACTGGACGCTGGGCAAATTGCGGAGATCGCAGGCGATTTACCATCAAGCGAAGTTGCATCATCGGTGCTGTCCGCTGGCGTTCCGATCGTTGATTTCCTCACGGGGACAAGCTGCGCAACAAGTAAGCGTGAGGCGCGTGAGTTTGTGCAGAACGGCGCGGTGAGCGTGAATGGCACAAAAGTCGCGGCGGATTTTGTGGTGCGCGCAGAGCATGCTCTTGATGGTGGCGCGCTGGGCGGGGTGATTTTGCTTCGCCGGGGGAAAAAGGCGTATCACGCAGTGCGGGTGACCCAGTGATGGGTCCACACTGGTCGCTTCTCCATGTGATAGCCGTGTCTCGGCCGTGTGTCGGCCGTGTGTCGGCCGTGTGTCGGTGATGTGTCGGCATCGCCAAGGAGCCTGACGGTTACGGTTTCGAGATTGCTTCGATTTTGATGCGCATCACCGACGGCGACACTGTGGTGATGTCGATCCCAAGCGGCGCGATCGCTGGGGCATTTTCCAAGACATCTCGCAGGGGCACATCATGTTCGCCAAGTTGCGCGGGCATGCCATCGGCACCGGTGCGGAGGCGAAGCATGCGGCCGCTGAGTGTGTCACTCGCCCGCAGAAGTGCTTGACGAGATCCCGTAATTTCAACGGAAGCGTGCACCACCTCTGGTGTCGCGAAGGCAGCGCGCGCTGTGTCTCCCGAATCAACAACCACATCGAATGAGATGGTGCGCGACTGGAGTGTTTGTCCAGACGCGTAGAACCACACGACGACGGTGATCGCCGTCACGCTGAGAAGATCGATGATGCGGTTCCGCCATGTTCGCATGCAGTTTTACGGGCCTTCCCGACGAATGGCGTTGCGCGCGCCAGCAACCACATCGTCGACGATGGCTGGCGCCTCCTGCAATCTGCGCTCAATCTCATCTGCCACCGCATCGCGAGCGATTGGCGAGGAGAGGGTTCCGCCTTCGGCAATTCGAATGTGCCCCGTCTCTTCACTCACAACCACCACGAGACAATCGGATTCTTCAGTGACGCCGAGCGCTGCGCGGTGCCGCGAACCAAGTTCGGCGGGAAGATCAGAGCCATCTGCGAGCGGCAGTTGAACACCAGCGCCCCACACGCGCCCGCCGCGAATCACAAGTGCTAAATCATGCAGCGGTGAATTCGGCCAAAACACACTTTGGATGAGTGTCGCGGAGGGCTTCGCGTCGAGTTCCACGCCCCCAACGAGGAGGTCGCCAATTCCAACGCGGCGCTCAAGAACGATGAGTGCGCCGAAGCGATTTTTCGAGAGGAAGTCGGTCGCCTCGCCAATTTCGGCGGCCAAACCTGCGATTTGCGCACGCGGCCGCTTGAAGAGATTCGTTCTTCCGATTCGACTGAATGCAGCGCGAATTTCGGGCTGAAACACCACGATCAACAGAATCGCAAGCAGATTGAACGCGCGGTCAAAGAGAAAGCGCAGTCGTTGGAAACTGTCTGTGGCGTCGCCAAGCACGCGCACCAAAAGTGCCATGCTGACCGCCAGCAGTAAAAACCCTTTGATGACACCTGCGCCGCGCGTGCCTCGCAGGAATCGGAAGATGGCGTACACCACGATCCAAATGACACCAAGCTCGATGAAGATCACGAGCCAGTCTGAGAGTCGGGTTCCGTCGGGAAGAAGCGGCACGGCGCGCGATCATACGGTTCCCGTCGTATCATCGCCCTCCCTAGGAGTGTCTTATGAGCAGGATCTCGACGAGTTGGGACATCGGCCGTTCCTCCGGACAGTGTGCAGCGAGCGGCGAGCCGTTGTCCGCTGGTGCACCGTGCATCGTGGCATTGGTTGAACGCGAAGATGATCCTTCCGCGCCACTTGCGCGGCTCGATTTCAGCGAAAATGGGTGGGCTTCGCCGGCGCGACCGAAGGGTGTCATTGCATTCTGGCGCTCGATTGTCCCCGCGCCTGGTGAAAAGAAACGCGGGTTTGTCGATGATCAAACGCTGCTCGATCTGTTCGAGCGACTGGGCGGCGACGATCGCACGCACCGCGTGCGCTTTCGATTTGTGCTGATGCTGTTACTGGTTCGCAAGCGGTTGCTGCGGGTGGTCTCGACCGAGTCGAACGGTGGTCTTGAGACTTGGCATGTGCTCCCGAAAGGTGCGCAAGAAGGTGAGCAGCCGTTGTCCGTGACCAATCCGAAACTGGATGAAGTGGCGATGAAGGAAGTGACGGATCAACTTGGCGAGGTACTCGATGGCGCGTGGTGATTGCGCGTACACGCCACGAGTTCGCGTGTTGCGTGGATGCGTTGCGTCACTTGTCTTCGCGACGCTGATAGGCGTGCTGACGGCCTGTGCCACCGTCCCGACGACGCAGACACCAGCGTCTGTCGCGCAGACGCCGATGGACGAGGCTGCACTTCGCGCGGAGTTCAACCCTCTGATTGCGTCACACAACGCGCGTGTCGCGCAGCTCACAACGCTTGATGCGCGCGGCATTCTTGAGATTCGCTATCGCGACGAGACTGGCTCACATTTCGAGCAAACGGATATCGAACTCGCGCTCGCAAGCGGCGGTCGCGGCTCGCTCAAACTTTCGAAATTCGGCGAC
>JASGCF010000163.1 GCA_030054275.1 Limnohabitans sp.
TGAATGGTCGCCATGTGTTGCGCGCGATGCTTGACGAATTGGCTGAGACTCCGCCGCGCGGGAAGGCCAGTGAAGTTCTGACAGCGATGCTTGGCGTTCCGCTCGCCGGTCGCGAGTGGATCGCAGACGCGCGCGCAGCGCTCATCGAGCGCATCCGAGTTCTTGAGGATGGTCCGTGGCATGCGGAAGATCGCGCAGGCCGCGAAATCGCAGCGGTCTGTGCATCGCTTGCTGCGATGTACGGGCGCGACGAGGCTGCTCATGCAGAGATGCGTGCGGAAGCCGCACTGGCGGTGCTCGCCGATGCACTGCGCGACGAGGCACGCACGCGCTTCTTGGCAGTTCCGTTTCCGGCCTCCATTGACGAAATCGAGCGCCGCCGCGATGTTCGGCGTTCGGTTGCTTCGAGTCAATCGCAGGCAATGGCCGCAGAAAGTGCAGCGCTGCTTGAGTATGTCGCGATGTTGGTGGTGTCGCGTCAGCCGACGCTTCAGTCGAAGGTGTCAGCATTGTTGTCGAATGCGACGCGTGCACGCACCGAAGCGCGATCTGCAACAGGGCAAGTGCAGAGTGACATGCGCGCGGTACTTCTCATTGTGGGCGAGGGACTCGCGCCCGAAGCAACACGGAGGGACGCATGACAGGATCACGCTTGATCGTCGCGAGTGTGGATCGCGGTGTGCACTCAACTCGCGTCACGCACATCCGTAGTGCACGACTTCTTCTGACAGTCGTTGTTGGTGTGCTCTGTGTGTTGCAGTTGGCTTTGCAAGATGCGCCAACTGTCGAGGAACGCTGGAAAGAGCGACTCGCTGCACTCGATCCCTCTCGGCCGATGGATTATTTCTTGCTCGCGGAGGAAATCGCGGATTCGGCGCAGTCGACGCGCGACTTTGAACTCGCGCGCGATCTCTTTGGATACTCCGGTGCCCTCGATACATCTCGCCTTGGGCGCAGCGCCATGTTGGCGATCGCATCGATTTCTGTTGGTGCAGATCGTGCGCGTGCATTGACGGCTGCAGAAATTGTTGGTGGTCGCGGAGTTGCCCGGCACGCAGAGCGCGTTGAAACAGCCACGATCGAAGCGCTCGCGAAGTCGTTCAGTCATTTCAGGCGTGGCAACGGTTCCGCTGCTGCTGCCGCGCTCAAGCAAGCTGACGCAGACACAACGCTCACGCGATTCGAGCGCGCTGTTCCTGGTGGTGCGCAGGCCTATCGCGATGATTGCAAGCGATTCGGGAAGAATGGTCCACAACCCGATTGGCCGATGGCGCGTGCCTTGATGGACGCAGAATTGGCGCTTCGCCATGGCGGCGCGCGCAGTGTGTCGCTCGATCTTTGGCTCGCGGGCGATCAGCCGCTTCTTGAAATCGATACCTCGGACCCTGTTGCACTTTGGGGTGTCGATCCCGCGCGACCATGGTGGCGCGGCGGAGGTTGGTCTCGAAACGAGTGACTGGCGGGTGGTGGCAGCCGGTCGCGCCTTCTGTACACTCACGAGATGTCCAGCGCGCGCACGACGGCTCCGGTTTTTCACAACATCCTCGAGATGATCGGCAATACCCCGATGCTCGAGATCACGCGCATCGATACGGGTCCGTGTCGGCTCTTCGTCAAGATGGAGTCGATGAACCCTGGCAACTCGATCAAAGATCGCATCGCGGTCACAATGGTTGATGCAGCGGAAAAGTCGGGCAAGTTGAAGAAGGGTGGTCGCATTGTCGAGGCGACCGCCGGGAACACTGGCCTTGCGCTCGCACTGGTCGCAGGTCAGAAGGGGTACCGCCTTACAGTGGTCGTACCGGACAAGATGAGTGACGAGAAGATCTCGCACCTGCGTGCGATGGGCGCAGAGGTTGTGTTGACGCGCTCGGATGTCGCGAAGGGCCACCCCGAGTACTACCAAGATGTGGCCGAGCGCATTGCGCGCGACGATCCGGACGCCTTCTATGTGAATCAATTCGCCAACGAGGCAAATCCCAAGGCGCATTACGAAACCACCGCGCCTGAAATTTGGGAACAGATGGAAGGAAAGATTGATGCGTTTGTCGCTGGAGTTGGCTCCGGCGGAACGGTGTCTGGCGTTGGCCACTATCTCAAAGAGCGCAATCCTGCGTGCGAGATCATTTTGGCGGATCCTGTCGGCTCGATTCTCACGCCGCTTGTGAATGAAGGCAAACAAGTGCCGCCCGGCTCATGGCTCGTCGAAGGAATCGGCGAGGATTTCGTCCCATCGATTTGCGATCTCAAGTTGGTGAAGAAGGCGTACGCGATTCCGGATGGTGAAGCGTTTCACACAGCGCGCGAACTACTCAAGAAGGAAGGCGTGTTGGCAGGTTCATCGGTCGGCACGCTGTTCGCCGCTGCTCTTCGGTATTGCCGAGAGCAAACCGAGCCGAAGCGCGTTGTCACGCTCATTTGCGACAACGGAGCGAAGTACCTCTCGAAGATGTTCAACGACTTCTGGATGGTCGACAACGGCTTCATCGAGCGCCCCAAGTACAACGACATTCGCGACCTCGTCGCGCGTCGGCACTTGGAGAAAGAAGACTACTGCCTGACGCCCGAATTGCCCGTCGTGCAGGCTATCAAGCGCATGCGCATGTTCTCGATTTCGCAAATGGCTGTGGTCGACGAAAAAGATCGTGTGGTCGGCATCCTTGATGAATCGGATGTGTTGCTCGCACTGGTGCGCGACCGCGATTGTGCAGCGCGGCCGGTGCGTGACTACATGTCGAGCCGCGTCGAAACGCTGCGGCCGACCGCGAGCGTCAACGATCTCATGCCAATCTTCCGTGCAGATCGTGTGGCCGTCGTCGCAGATGAGAAACACTTCTACGGACTTATCACGAAGATCGATCTCATCAATTATCTGCGCAAGCAACTCTAATGTGCACTTCGTCAGCACAGCAGTTGCGCTAGGAAATTCATATGTCCAGCTCAAACAACGCTCATCTCGCAACCGATTGCATTCACGGCGGACAACATGCGGATCCAACCACGGGTGCCGTCATGCCGCCGATTTACACGAGTTCGACCTTCATTCAAGAATCGCCAGGCGTACATAAGGGCTACGAATACTCACGCAGCCACAACGCGACGCGCTTTGCATTCGAGCGATGTATTGCCACGCTCGAGCGTTCGGGGCTGTCGGAAGAGCATGAGCGAACCTGTGGCGGATTCGCCTTCGCGTCCGGGCTTGCTGCCATCGCGACAGCGCTTGAGTTGATGGATGCAGGCGACACCATCGTGTGTATGGACGATGTGTACGGCGGCACCAATCGCCTTTTGAACCGTGTGCGCAAGCGCAGTGCGGGTTACAAGGTTGTGCATGTCGACTTGTCGGATCTCGTGAAGGCAGAAGCAGCCATTCGCGAACACAAGCCAAAGATGGTGTGGCTCGAAACTCCGACCAACCCAACGCTGAAACTCGTTGACATCGAGGCAGTCTGTCGAATGGCGCGTGCGGTCGGCGCGATTTCAGTGGTCGACAACACCTTCGCAACGCCGATGTTGACGCGTCCGATCGAACTCGGCGCGGACATCGTGATGCACTCCACGACGAAATACTGTGGCGGCCACTCCGACACCGTTGGCGGCGCGCTGATCACGGGTTCCGCGGAGATTGCGGAAAAACTGCGCTTCATGCAAAACGCCATCGGAAGCGTCATGGGCCCCTTTGATGCGTACCTCGCCTTGCGCGGTCTGAAGACGATGCATGTGCGCATGGAGCGGCACTGCGCAAGTGCGATGGAAATCGCGCGACGACTTGAGGCGCATGCGAAGGTGGCGCGCGTGGTGTATCCGGGGCTTGCGAGCCATCCGCAGCATGCGCTTGCGACGCGACAAATGCGATTCGACGGAAAGCCTGCCTTCGGCGGCATGATCACGATTTTCTTGAAGGGCGGTCTCGCAGAGAGTCGCCGGTTCCTTGAACATGTCCATCTCTTCGCGCTTGCCGAGAGCCTTGGCGGCGTCGAGAGTTTGATCGAGCATCCAGCGATTATGACGCACGCAAGTGTGCCTGAAGCAATGCGCGCAGAACTCGGCATCAGCGACTCGCTTGTGCGACTCTCGGTTGGTGTTGAGCATGTCGAGGATCTGTGGGGCGATCTCGAACGCGGACTTGCCAAGGCGTGAGCGGGACGCGTGCTCTGCCGGCTGGATATGTGCTTTCGCGCGTGGGCGCGCATGCCGATCGTGCGCCGCACGATGCGCGCAACTCGCCTCTCGAGTCGCCTCTCGAGTTGCGTCGCGAGGGCGAACGCGAAGGTAGGGGAGTTCGCTGCGATCTTGGCGCGTTCTCGCTGCGAGGTGGTGTGGCAGAAGCGCGCTCGATGCCTGTTGTCAAGGCGGTCGGCGATGCAGTCACGGTTGTGGATGCGACAGCTGGACTTCTTGGTGATGCCTTCGTGCTCGCCGTTGCTGGGTATCAAGTCACAGCCCTCGAGCGCTCGCTGCCGATCTACGAGTTGGCATCTGACGGCTTGGAGCGCGCGATGCGTGATCCGCGCTTGGCAGAACTTCTCGGTGGTCGATTGCGCGTTGTCTTCTGCGATGCCAAGGAATGGCTCACTGCGTGTGTTGGCACCGATGCCGCGCCCGATGCAATTCTCATCGATCCCATGTTCCCGCCGAAAAGGCGCGCGTCTGCGCTGCCGCGGAAGGAGATGGTCATGCTTCGTGAGGTCGTTGGTGCTGATCTTGATGCGACGGAGTTGCTCGGTGTTGCCCTGCGATGTGCACGCAAGCGCGTTGCGCTGAAGCGCGGAGATGACGCCATCGAACTTGCCAAGCCAGATTGGTCGATCGAAGGGAAAACGGTGCGTTTTGATGTGTGGCGCTCACAGCCGAGTTGATCTGCGCGACTCTTACGGGCACAGTCGCGTCGCGTCATACGCGCCGTCGTTTCGTCGCGTGTAACGCACACGATCGTGCAGGCGATACTTGTCTCCCTGCCAGAATTCGATGCGTTCCAAACTCACGCGATAGCCGCCCCAATGCGGAGGCCGTGGGACATCGCCGTTCGCAAATCGTGCTGTCATCGCTTCCGCGCGGCGTTCGAGTTCTGCGCGATCGCGCACAGGTTCGCTTTGCGCACTGGCCCACGCATTCACGCGGCTATCCGCCGGGCGATGCGCGAAGTATTCGTCGCTTTCTGCGTCGGTTGCGAGCGACACGGCGCCTTCGATGCGGATTTGTCGGTCGAGCGCATCCCAGTGAAAAAGCAGCGCAGCAAGCGCGTGTGCCGCAAGCGCGCGGCCCTTGCGACTTTCGCGATTCGTGAAGAAGCGCGCGCCATCGCGCGTAA
The DNA here is from genome assembly GCA_030054275.1 of Limnohabitans sp. Taxonomy (GTDB): domain Bacteria; phylum Planctomycetota; class Phycisphaerae; order Phycisphaerales; family SM1A02; genus QWPT01. The sequence goes on from JASGCF010000163.1 coordinate 5,312, forward strand.
GACCACGCAACAAGACGATGCGCGCACTCGGTTGTCCATCATGGTCAACCGTCGCCAAGGTCATGGCGTTTGGGTTGGGTGTTGGCAGCCGCATCGCCTCTGCAATCCACGCCTCCAGCCATGGAAATGGATCCGTCGGCGGATGGTCAAAGTCAATCGCAGGCGTTGGGCCGTGTCCGGTGCTCATGCATACCTCAGTTTTTCTCACGACTTCTTGCGATCCCGCACGCGTTTTCGTCCGCCGATGCGTGCGCCATCTTTCAAGATCGGTGGTTCATGCGCCTTCATCATCGCGTCGATCGCTGCATCGTCCAACGCACCCAATTCGGCGAGCAGCACATCGCCGCGTTTTTCTTCGAGAATGGACAGCGGATCCGCGAGTCCCTTCGTTGCTTCAAGGTAGCGTTCGAGCGCGCGGTCATCGCTGCGGGAACTCACGCGTGGTTGTGCGGAGGATCGCGATGCTGATGCTTCGCCGATCGGCTTCTGCGATGTTGTGTCTGATTTCTCGTCGAGCAGTCGATCCTTTGGCGAGGCTTCGATCGCAGCAAGTTCGGCCGTCACGCCGAAGAGCCGCATCCATCCGATGACTTCGCGCTCACCAAGTGGAACCGAGCGCCGAGGATCGGGCGGCAGACCGCGTCGTGGGCGTGTGCGGGCTGCGTCCTGTGCAAGCGCCGCGAGAAACTCTTCGCTCTTGATGCACTGCGCTCCGCGGGATCGCGCGTGGCGCTGAATCGCTCGGTCACTTGTGACAACCGTGACTTGTCGCGGGGCGCTCGTCCGATCGAGAAACGACATGATGTGGTCGTCTGCGCTGCGTCCGGGCCCCGCGCCTTCGATCAAAATGCGTCCGACGCGCGCTGCTCCGCGAGGAACGCCGTCGCACACCAGCCACACCACCTCAGCGGCGTGGCGGCTCACCGCGATCAGGCGTGCGAGCCCTTCTGGCTCGCCGACCGCCAGTTCTGGCGGGAGAACGCCAGTCACATGGAGGACATTGTAAGTGTCGATAACAAGCGGCACGGTGATCTCGCGGTCGGAAAAGTGTGCTGCGGACGGTGCTGAGGATGGGGACGCGGAATATGTCCCGCGGATCTTTGGCAAGCTTCAGGCAGGTGTTGTGCAGTCGGTGAGAGGATTCTTCTACAAGATCGCACGCCTCCGGCAGGCGGACGCAGCAGGGGAGATGATTTCACAAACTTGACCCTCTCGGCAAAATCGTGTCAGATAGGCGACTCGGCTGCAAACACCGAAGGGCAGAAATTCGCAGATCCTCTGCGACGCGCCTGTTCTTCGGAAGCACTCGAGCGCCACGCAACGCGCGGCGTTGACCATCCAGACGATCACGACGATCACGATTCTCAAGAACCTGAAGGATAAGAACTTCCAATGGCGATCCGTATCAAGGCACGTAGTGGCGAGTCCGTCGAGCAGATGCTCCGTCGTTTCAAGAAGCTCTGCGAGAAGGAAGGCTTGACCAAGGATGTCAAGAAGAAGCAGAACTACGAGAAGCCATCAGAGCGGAAGCGCCGTGATGCGCGTCGTCACGAGCCGCGTCCGGTTCGTCCAGGCTCTGATCGTCAGGGCGGCTCGCGGGCTCCAGGCAAGCGCGACGCGAAGGGTCCTCGTGGTTCTCGTTCGTCGGGCGGCGGCAGCGGCGGCGGCTTCTAAGCCAGTTCCTTCGCGGCCACGGGCTTCCTTCTCGCGTCCTTCTCGCGTTTTGCTGTCTGTTTCTCTGCCAGTGCGAAGACACCGGTGCCTCAACGCGCACGCCGCGAAGTAGTGACTGCGCCAAGGTCTATCTACCTTGGTCTATCTCCCGAGGTCTATCTACCTTGGTCTAACTCCCTTGCGCGGTTGGCGCGCGCGTGCTTCGCCAATTTGGGCTTCCTTACCTATGCGATCACGCTCAACGGCAGATCCTGAATCAACTCGCCAGTTCGCGATCGATATTGCGCGCACGCTTTCGGATTCGAAGTGTTCCGATGTCGTGCTGCTTGATGTTCGTGGTCGCAGCCAAGTCTGCGACTATGTCGTCATCGGTTCCGGCACCAGCCAGCGGCAGATGCGCGGTGCAGCCCAAGACATCGAAGATCTCGCTCGATCAGCCGGGCGACCAGATCGTTCGCCTGCGGCGGAG
>JASGCF010000164.1 GCA_030054275.1 Limnohabitans sp.
GCCAAGCCGAGAGTATTGCTGGCTCCGGCGTTCGTGAAATCGTGTGTGCGCGACTTGCGATCGAAGAAGACGAGCGCACCTATCTCTATCTCGATTCGCGTCGCCCGATGAGTTCGGTTGATTCGGGCATGGCTGATTTCATCGGTGCAGCAGCACGCATTTGCGGGCTTGTGTTTGAGAGTTTCCAACGGCGCAGATTGGAAGAACTTCGACTCGATGTGGCGCGCGCGCGGGTTGTGCAGCAGCGACTGTTGCCTGCGGACCACGGTGAAGCGGGGCCGTTGAAGTTCCGGTTGCTCTCGCAACCAGGTGCGTTGTTGGCAGGAGATTTCGCAGGTGTCACTGAGCGGCCCAATGGTTCTGCGCTGATTTGGGTGGGCGATGTGGTCGGCAAAGGACCTGCTGCAGCGATGCTCATGGCAAGTGCGCAAGCGTGGTTGTACGCATCCGCAGGTCGCGAGCAAGGCGTTGCGGAGATCGTCGCATCGCTGAACGAGTTTCTCTGTAGCCGAAGCGAGGTGACTGAATTCGCAACGCTGTTTGTCGCCGAGATCGACGCGCATGGAATGGTGACCGCGTGTGATGCTGGTCACGGCTTCGCGTTCATCGTGAGTGATGGGGGCGCCGCGCGGGTTGAGATTGAGGCAGGCCTCGCCGCTGGAGTGATGAGTGGTGAACAGTACATCGCGAGTACTTTCCCGCTTTCCAAAGAAGATCGATTGGTGATCGTGACCGACGGCGTGCATGAGCAACCGTCGATTGCCAATGAGCGATTTGGGCTTGGTCGCGTGATGGACGCGCTTGCACGCAGTCGTGCACACGGCAGCGATATCGACACGATCGTCACGGAGTTGAGTCACTTCTCTGGACAAGGCTTTGAAGATGATGTGACGATTCTTTCGGTCGAGCGGAAGTAGCAGAGTCGCGTCAGACACCCGCGATGTACGCGAAAGTCCTCATTTGGACCGTGCATTCGCGATTGCAGTTCGGACTCTCTTCGGCGCGTCACTGGCGCGTCACTGGCGCATCACTCTTGTCTCGCCACGACTTCGTGAGTCCGACACCGTACACTCGCGCCATGTCACCGAAGGCGCGTCAATCATCCTTGCGTCCATGCAGGCCGCTCGGCGGTGGAGGGCAGCGGGCTCTTGGTAGCGATGTGGCGTGTCGGGAGAGCGTCGCCGAACTCTTCTTCGCATCGCGTGGTTGGCTACCGCACGCGTTTCAGCGAGAAACATGGCAGCGTGTGCAGGGCGGTGAAAGCGGCCTCGTACAGGTTCCAACCGGAAGCGGAAAGACCTACGCCGCATACTTTGGCTTCCTTGATGAGTTGTGTGCGGCGCAGTACTCAGCCGACGACGCGAAGGATGGACTCCGGCTTCTCTATGTCTCGCCACTTCGTGCTGTGTCACGCGATATCGAATGGGCATTGCGTGCACCGATGGATGAACTCGGCCTCGCTGTCACAGTCGGTGCGCGCACGGGTGATACTTCGGGCGCGGAACGCGCGCGACAGCGCGAGCGACTTCCGAATGTACTGGTCACAACGCCAGAATCCTTGTCGCTTCTTGTAGCCAACGATCGTGCGCCGGAGCTGCTCGCACGCGTTCGCGGCGTGATTGTCGATGAATGGCATGAACTGCTTGCCTCAAAACGCGGTGTGCAAGTCGAACTTGCGCTTGCGCGACTTCGTCGGTTCGCGCCAAAGATGCGGACATGGGGCCTCTCCGCGACGCTTCGGAACATCGATGATGCTGCGCGAATCCTTGTCGGAGTAGGAAATCCTGCCGCGATCGTGCGGGCCTCGATTCCTCGTGAAATTCGCGTCACCGGGCTTCTTCCCGATACCGTTGAGCGCTTTCCCTGGGCGGGGCATCTTGGTCTCACGATGTTGAAGCCGCTCGTTTCGTGGCTTGATCCGGCGAGGCCGACGCTTGTCTTCACGAACACCCGTTCGCAGGCCGAGCGCTGGTTTGCTGCGCTCTCGTGGGAACGGCCCGAGTGGCGCGATCTGCTTGCCCTGCATCACGGCTCCGTCGAACGCGAGCAGCGCGAGGAAATTGAGGGTGGCCTCAAATCAGGTCGGTTGCGCATCGTGGTTGCAACCTCAAGCCTCGATCTCGGGGTCGATTTTTCGCCCGTGGAACGGGTTGTCCAAATCGGTTCCCCCAAAGGGATCGCAAGGCTCATCCAACGCGCTGGTCGTTCTGGACATCGACCTGGTGCCTCGTGTGAGGTGTTGTGCGTGCCGACGCATGCGCTTGAGTTGGTCGAGATTGCGGCTGCGCGTCGAGCCATCGAAGGCGGTGAAATCGAAGAGCGTCATGGTTGGAGTCGTCCGCTTGATTGCCTTGTGCAGCATCTCGTGACTTGCGGAGTTGGCGGCGGTTTTCGCGCCGACGAACTTTTCGACGAGGTCCGCAGTACCGCGAGTTTTGCGGCGCTTTCGCGCGACGAGTTCGATTGGTGCCTTGATCTTGCGGTGCGCGGCGGGCGCACGCTCACTCGATACGAGCAGTTCCACCGACTGCAACGCGACGAAGACGGCATCTATCGAGTGTCGTCGAAGAAAGTCGCGTCGGTGCATCGACTCAACATCGGATCGATCTCGGCAGATGCCACGATCTCGGTATCGCTTGTCGGCGGTCGACGCTTGGGCTCGATTGAGGAGAGCTTCATCGCGCGACTGAACGAAGGCGATGCCTTTCTCTTTGCGGGCGATATTGTGGAATTTGTGCGGCTTCGCGATATGACAGCGTGGGTCCGTCGGACCAAGCGAGCAGACGCAACGCCGCGATGGAACGGCTCGCGCTTTCCACTCTCGACGGCACTGGCGAAGTCGGTGCGGCGTGCGTTGGATGAAGCGCGGCGGGGGATCTTTGACGCGCCTGAGATGCAGTTGGCACGGCCCGTACTCGAGCAGCAGATGCGGCTTTCCGCACTTCCATCGCCTGACGAAATTTTGGTCGAATGCGGCAAGATCGACGGGGGACAACAGATTTTCCTGTTTCCCTTCGAGGGGCGCCTCGTGCATGAAGGGCTGGCTGTCTTGCTCGCCCTGCGGTTCGGTCGGCGCTCGTCTGGAACTCTCTCCGTGCACTTCAACGATTACGGTCTCGCCTTGCATTCAGATGACCCGTTTCCCTTTGCGGAAATCGTGGGGGACGCTGTTTCAGCGCGCGAATTATTCTCGACAGACGCACTTGTGCCCGATCTCTTAGAGGCTGTGAATCTCGGTGAACTTTCGCGACGGCAGTTTCGGGATATTGCGCGTGTCGCGGGGCTTGTCTTTCAGCGGTATCCCGGTGCAGAGCGCTCCGGTCGCCAAGTGCAAGCGGGCGCTGGATTGATTTTCGATGTCTTGCGTGAGTTTGACCCCGAGAACCTGTTGCTCCTCCAAAGCGAGCGTGAAGTGGTTGATCGTCAGTTCGAGGGTGGTCGCTTGGCCCGTGCGCTTGCGCGGTTGGCACAGGGACCGCTTGTCATTCGTCACATCGCGCGCCCAACGCCGCTTTCGCTGCCCTTGATCGTGGATAGGCTGGGTACGACCCTGTCCACTGAGGGCGTTCTTGCGCGGCTCCGCGCGATTTGTGGAGAGTTGCCACCAACTTCCGCGGATGGTCTGATGCCCGAACAGGTACAGCATGAAGGTACGCGCACGCGGGAAACTCGCCGCGGTGCAACGCGATATTCGCGCCGCGAACGAGGTCCGCTATGACAGATCAACAGCCCCCCAACGACGAAACCGCAGCATGGAACATTGGACCGCGCAAAGACGCGACTCCGACCCCACGCGGTGGAAATGCACCCAAATCGTCAAAGCGTGAAGGGGCTGTTGTTGGGAACGCCGATGGAACACAGGGGGCCGCATCGAGCGCGAACCCTTCGGCACCAACGCAAGAGATTGCCGGCGCAGAGCAAGATTTTGGCGAGACGCCGCGTGCAGAGGGGCTTCGCTTCATTCGCGAACTTGGTCGTGGTGGATTGGGATCGGTGTGGCTCGCCGTTCAAGAGACAGCGGAGTTTCGCCGCAATGTGGCCGTGAAACTCGTCCGTCGCGGCATGGACACCGAGGACATTCTGCGACGCTTTGCACTTGAGCGGCAATTGCTCGCGGCGCTCGAGCATCCAAACATCGTTCGGCTGTATGACGCGGGAACCACTGCAGATGGCCGTCCATATTTCGCGATGGAGTATGTCGAAGGACTTCCGATTGATCGATACGCAGACGAGAGACAATTAGGCATCGACAAGCGATTAGAGTTGTTCGTGCAAGTGTGCCGCGCGGTCCAGTATGCGCACACGAAACTTGTGATTCACCGCGATTTGAAGCCGTCCAACATCATTGTCGCTCGCGATGGCACGGTGAAATTGCTTGACTTTGGCATTGCGAAGTTGGTTGATAGTGCGTTGAGCCCTGTACAACTCGATCCAACAAGTGCAGAGACGCGCGTGTTGACGCCCGAGTACGCAAGCCCAGAACAGATTCGTGGACAGACACTTTCGACTGCAAGCGATGTGTATTCGCTTGGCGTGATTTTGTTTGAACTACTCACGGGTCATCGTCCGTATCGCATTCGCACTCGATTGATGCGGGAGATGGAGCGAATTGTCTGCGAAGAAGAACCGCAAGTTCCCAGTACGATGGTCGGGAAGCCTGCAGAGTCGATCATTGTTGAGACCAGTGCGAATGGTGAAACGAAAGTTGTGTCGCGCGAAATCGCGCCGCAGATGATTTCGAAGGCGCGTGCTGCTGCAACCGACACGCTGCGTCGGAAGTTGCGAGGCGACCTTGATGTCATCACTTTGCGCGCGTTGGCGAAGACGCCAGATACGCGATACCCAACCGCTGAAGCGCTCGCGCAAGATGTCATGCGACACATGCGTGGTGAACCGATTGAGGCGCGGCCGCTCGGATGGACGGGCAAAGCGTATCGTTTTGTCAAGCGTAACCGCATCGGAGTTGGTGTGTCGGTGCTTGCCTTGTCGGCTGTGATTGGCGGACTCGGCAGCGCGTACTACGCAGAACGCGCTGCGTCGGAATCTGCGCTTCGTGTGGCCGAGACGGCGCGTGCGCAGGCGGAAGCAGATTTGCGCGCAGCGCAAGAAAAACTCGCGGGAATGCGTCTTGAGCAGGTGCGTGAGTTGTCTGGAGTTTTCCTCAATCAGTTCTACAACAGATTGCGTGCATTGCAGGGTGGCGCAGAACTTCGAGGACTTTTAGCCGACACCGTATCGCGGCAGGTCGCTGCGCTTGAGAAGCAAGACGCAGTCGTTGGATCGCGTGTTGCCGATCAAGAGTTTGATCGGTTGCTTGCGTCAAGTTACCGCGGGTTAGGTCGCGTTCGCGGCGATATGCGTGGTGAGAGTGGTGGCGACTTTACCGCTGCGAAAGAGGCGTTTGTCAAGAGCGAGTCGATCCTGAAAGCGATGAGGCGCCGCGATGATGTGATGGCAAAGCCGGAGATTGCCCGCAGCGTTGATTTCGAACTCATGCAAACCTACCTGCTTTGGGCAGACGCTGTGAAAGCTGCGGGGGACCTCGACGAGGCCAAGCGCCTGCTCTTCGAGGCAGAAGCACTGGGTGCTGCAAATGCGGCAGTTTCAAGCCGTGATGAGCGACAGCGACACGCAAGCGTGTTGACCGAACTTGGCGAGATTCTCGATCGTCAAGGCGATCGCGGTGCCGCTGAGACGATGTTCGCGCGGTCGATTGAATTGCGTCGTGCGAATGTCGCTGCTGCGCCGACGGATCTCGATGCAGTTCGTGCGCTTGGGAAGGGGATCGCCTCGCTCCAATCGCGCGCAGAAGCAAGCGGTGAGTGGGCGAAGGCGCTCCAACTTGCTGAGGAACTTACAACACTTCGCGTTGGCCTCTCGCGACAGAAGCCCGATGACGCCCGCTTGGCGCGAGATGCCATGCTGGCTCGAATGTCGCTCGGTCGTGCGCTCTTGCGGAATAAACGCGCCGATGAGGCGGTGGAGGCGTTGCAAGCAGCCTGCGCCGAGGCAACCACGCGCGTTGAGCGCACTCCAGAAAGTCATGAGGCGCTGAGCGATCGTGCCATTGCTTCTGAAAGTCTTGGCCAAGCGCTTGATGAACTTCGTCGCTACGACGACGCACTGAAGCGTTGGGCGATGGCGAGAGCAGATCTTCGGCGCGCTGCCGAAATCGCGCCGACGGTCGTCGGTTACCAACGACGCGAGGCCTACTTCGGTGGTCGCGAAGCGCGGACGCTTGCGCTCGCTGGACGCGCTGCGGAAGGCGCTCCGATCGGAATTGCAGCAGCAACCTTTCTCAACGCGCTCGTGGGGACAAACAGCACTGACATGGATCTTCTCCTGCAAGCGGCGATCGTGAGCGCAGAGGCATCGACTGCGGCGCGAGTCGCTGGTGACGAATCCAACGCGGTGAAGTGGGAAGCGCGTGCGATCGAACTCTTGGGATTGATGACGCCTCAGGCACGCGCTGCCAATGAGCGATTTGTGCGGGCAGAACTTGAGCTTTTGCGTCCATGAAGTTGGGTGTAAGAGGGGGCTGGGCGCTCACGACTTGTGCGCTCTCGCCGGAACCATGCTCGACAGATTGCTCGAAGCGTGTAGTCTGTGATCGTGCCAAACGCGGAACTCGATCTCGACGGATTACAACTCTCGCTTCTACCGGAGCGCGCGCTTTTTTTGCGTGCAGCACGAGCGCTCGTGGTCGCAGATCTTCATGTTGGAAAGAGCGAGGCCTACCGTCGATTCGGCGTGCCCTCGACCGACGGGGTGGACGAGGAGACGCTCGTGAGATTGTCACGAGCCGCGATGCGCGCAGAAGCGAAAGTGATCGTGGTGGTGGGTGATTTGACGCACGCCGCCGAACATCTTGGCGATGAAGAGATGGAGCGTTTCGCGCGCTTTCGTGAGCGATGTTCGCTGCCCATTCGACTGGTCGAGGGTAATCACGACCGCGGGGCGCGCACGCTGCCAAGCGCGTGGTGCGTCGATCGCGTTGGCGACAGTTTTGAACTCGGAGGTGTGCGGTTTCGCCACGATCCGCAGGATGCTGCATTGGGGCCGCATTGGACGATCGCTGGCCACTTGCATCCTGTGCTCTCTGTGTCGCGCGGAAATCGAAGTGTCGAGGCGCCTGCCTTCGTCATTGATCGCATGAAGCGTCTTGTCGTGTTGCCAGCATTCTCGAAGTTCACACGAGGAGTTCGCATGGAACCGACACAGGCTTGCGCGCTCTATCCGATTGTCGAGAGCGCCGTCATTGG
>JASGCF010000165.1 GCA_030054275.1 Limnohabitans sp.
GAACGATGGCTTCACGGTGTTGTGCTACTCAAGCGACGATCCGATCATGGCGGTGCGTTTGCGTGATGCGGGCGCCGCGAGCGTCATGCCCGCCGGAAGCCCCATCGGCTCGGGGCGCGGCATTGCAAATCCGGCCAATATCGCGCTGATTTTGGAGCTTTTGAAGGACCCAGCATCCGGTGGTGATGCTGCCTATCCCGTCATCGTCGATGCAGGCGTTGGCACTCCGAGCGATGTCACGCTGGCGATGGAACTCGGCGCAGACGGGGTGCTGCTGAACACCGGGATCGCGCACGCAAAGGATCCGGTGCGCATGGCGTACGCCATGAAGTTGGCGCTTGAGAGTGGCTACCACGGCGCGCGCAGCGGACGCATCGAACGCAAGTTGCACGCGAGCGCGTCGAGTCCATGGCAAGGCTCGATTGCGTCGGTGGTGATTCCAGGGGAGTAAGGCAGCTTGAGCGTTTACCGGAACCGCGGCGAACTTTGACGCAACGCACACTATCGCCAGCCAAAGTGAAAGGACCTACCGTTCGTATCGTCGATTGGAACTCAGTTCCTGATCGTGTTCCAGAAACATTGAAATGAAATGGATGGCAACCGTCGAAACAACCGATTGGGTCGAGCAGGTCACAACCATGGCCCAATCGGCGAGCCCTGCACGCTCCGCATGTCGAATGTAACGAATCAGCCGATTCAGTCGCCATCCGCAAACCGTGGACGGATGCATCCTGAGATTGTGCGGTGCCTCTGCTGCATCGGGGTCGTGGCTGGCCACTGCGACTTGAATCTGATCGGCGTCGCGGTGGCAGGCGTCGGAGGCTTTCTCACTATTTCTGTCTACTTCGCGCTCGAGGGCGCCAACGGAGCCTCAATGCGCTCACGCGCGTTGCGCACGACCAAACTCTGGATCGCGTGGAGTGCGATCTACGCGCTTGTGCTCGTCTTACGCGATGTCGGCAAGGGTAGATGGATCGGCGAGGGGTTCGAGTGGTGGATGCTGGCGACGGGCCCCGCGATTCATCTTTGGTACTTGCCCGCCCTTGCAGTCTCGCTCTTGTCTCTCAGCATTCTCGTTACTGCCACGCAGGGTACTCCGTCATTACGCAGAGGCCTCACGCTGACGGCCGGAGTCATTGCCTCAGTGGCACTCGTAAGCCATGTGTGGCAGCCGTGGCCTCTACCGAAGCCATTCGGCCAAGCCGTTCTAGCCGCCTTGATTGTGTGCCTCGCAGTTGCTGTACATCCGATGACCCTTTCGCTCGGGTACCGAGCAGTCGGAGTCGGGTGGCTGACGATCGCAACCGGTTTCGCGATGCAGTTACTCAAATTCGACAGTTGGATCGGACTCGCACTTGTCGTATTTGGCACATCTGCAGTGTGCTCGGCAACTCGCTCTCCGCACGGACGGTCCCTGACTTGGTTCGCAAGCCTTACGGGAGGTATCTATCTCTGCCACATGCTGTTCGTCGCAGGGCTGAGGTTCGTGGGATTCGATACGGGACATTGGATCCCGCTTGTTCTCGTTGCATCTGCCGTACTGACAGCACTTGCGCGCCGAACCCGACTGATCGCGCTGTTCCCATAGACCTGCACCTCTCATTGAAACATGACCGTCTCAAGCAGATGCGCTCAGACTAGTGCGCCACGCGATGCCCGAGATACTGCGAAACCTCTGCGACTTTCGCTTCCACCGTCGCGGCATCACGAGCCTCAAGATTCAGCCGCAAGAGCGGCTCGGTGTTCGAGAGGCGAATGTTTGCCCACCAGTCACCCGCATCGATCGAAAGACCATCAAGTTCATACGTCTTCGCCTGCGGGTACGCGCGCTTCAACGCTGCCAGCGCACCGAGTTTGTCTTCGTTCTCAAAGTTGATCTCGCCCGACTGGACATATCGACGACACGGCGCGATCAACTGCGACAACGGCTTCTTCGCGCTTGCGAGCGCAGTCACCACCGCCGCGAATGTACGCGCACCAGAGTCGGTTGCCCACAGATCTTCGAAGTAGAAATGCCCAGACAACTCGCCGCCGACCACTCCGCGCGTCTCCGCCAACTTCGCCTTCATGAAGACATGACCGACGCGACTTTCGACTGGAACTCCGCCATGTTCTCGCACGATTTCGGACACACTGCGTGAACTGCGCAAGTCGTACACCACAGCAGCACCCGTCTTCTTCGCGAGGAAATCCTGCAGCATCCATGCGAGAAGCAGGTCGCACCCAATCGGCGCTCCCTGCTCATCAAGCACGATGCAACGATCCGCGTCGCCATCGAAACAGAATCCAGCGTCGAATCCGCCTCGCGCAAGCACTGCCTGTAGGTCGCGCAAGTTCGATTCCACCAGCGGATTTGGTTCATGCACGAATTCACCGCTTGAGTTGTCGAAGTAGATCGGCTCGATGTGAAGCCCTGCGATTCCTTCGAAGACCTTCGGCACCATGGTGCCTGCCATGCCGTTCGAGGCATCGATCGCGATGCGAAGTTTGCGCTCACCAGACAGGACACGCGGATCCACAAATGAACGCAACAGCGCGCGATAGTCGGCCCACAAATCACGCGTCTCTTCGCGGCCGCCCTTTGGCGTGACTTTCTCGCGCTCGACAAGCGCCGCAAGCCGCTGGATTTCAGCAAGCCCAGTGTCTTGCCCAACCGGCTTGGCACGACGCTTGGAAATCTTGAAGCCGTTGTAGTTCGACGGATTGTGCGAGGCAGTCACCTGCACACCACCGGCGCAGCCGAGATGGTTGATCGCGAAGTAGACAAACGGAGTATCGACAAGCCCAAGGTCGATCACATCCGCACCAGCATCGCGCATCCCCTGCCTGAACTCTTGCGACAAACTCGGCGAACTCTTCCGCATATCGCGACCGACGCAAATCGTGCGCGACATCGGGTCGACGGCCCCTTCCGCAGCCGCCTGCGCCAAGAGGAACTGTGCCGTTCCGAATCCAATCTGCCACGCCAACTTCTCATCAAGCGGTTTCGGGTAGGTGGCGCGGACGTCGTAGGCTTTGAAGACTTTGGCAAGCATTCCCGCTATATATCGGACTCCGAGCACGCGGTCTAGCGACGGATCCGATCCGACCGCACCCGAGGCAAGAACTCGAACGAGCCGTTCCCACCTTCCGCCGGAGTCGTTACACTTCTCGATTCCCCGTTGGCGAGCGTTCGCCTGCGGATGAACCCCGCGCATCTTGTGGCAGCGCGGCTTCTGATCGGACGGAATTCCGTCACCCCAAAGCGCCCTTGGACGGGCGGGTCGCCACTCCCGCTGCGTCGGTGTCGCTGGAGAGCAAACATGGCTTCTCTCGTTCAGGAACTCATTGAAGCAGGCATCCATTTCGGTCAGCGTCGCAGCAACTGGAACCCGAAGATGGCGCCGTACATTCACGGCGTTCGCAACCAGATCCACATCATGGATGTGCGCGAGTCGATCAAGGGCTTGCTTCTCGCGAAGCGTTTCATCGAGCAAACTGTTGGGAAGGGCAAGGATGTGTGCTTCGTCGGCACCAAGCGCCAAGCGCGCGGCGCCATCGAGCAATACGCAGCCGATGTGCAAATGCCGTTTGTGACGGAGCGTTGGCTTGGCGGCACGCTCACCAACTTCCGCACGATTCGCGAGCGCCTCAAGCGACTCGACGAACTCGACCGCATCGTCGAGAGCGGCGAACTCAAGAATTACTCGAAGAAGATGGAATCGCAACTTCTTCGTGAGCGCAAGAAGATCCAGCGCAACCTCGGCGGCGTGCGTCACATGACGCAGATGCCAGGAGCCTTGATCGTGGTCGACACGAACCGCGAAAAGAACGCGCTTCTTGAGGCGAAGTCTCTTGGCATTCCAACCGTTTGCCTCGTGGATACAGATGGCGATCCAGACATGGTCGACATTCCGATCCCAGGCAACGACGACTCGATGCGCACCATCGACATCGTGATTCGCGAACTCTGCGATGCGGTGAAGAAGGGCAAGGAAGGTCGCGCGACCGCCGCTGGCGAGACGCCCGAAGGCGGCGAAGGCCGTTCGATGGGTCGTGAAGGTCCAAGCGATGGCGCTCCACAACCACGCCGTCGTTCGAGCCGTTCGCGGTACTCCGCGAGCGCCTCTGGCCCAGCCAGCGGCGAATCAGCTGAGTGAGTCGGCGAGTCACTCCCGAGTAACTCTCTTTCGTCTGGTTCAGCACGAATTCAGGAAACACAATCCACGCACCCAACGGCACGCCATCTGAACGGCGCGGCCTCAGTATTGAAAGCGAAAGACACATGAGCACTGTGAACATCAGCGCCAAAGATGTGATGAAACTCCGCGATCGCACCGGCCTCGGTATGGGCGATTGCAAGAACGCGCTCGTCGAGGCGGGCGGCGATATGGAAGCTGCTGAGAAGATCATTCGCGAGAAGATGAAGGGCAAGATGGATGCGCGTACCGATCGCGCGGCCGGCGAAGGCTGCGTCTCGGTGGCGATTTCGGGTGACAAGGCTGCGATCGTTGAGATCCGCAGTGAGACCGACTTCACCTCGCGCAATGAAGAATTCCGCGCGATGGCCGCAGATGTCGCCAAGATGGCGCTCTCGCACCCAGCGGGCAATGTGACCGCAGACAAGGCGATCACAGATCGCGTGGATGTGGTGCGCCTGAAGACCGGCGAGAATATCTCCTTCGCTCGCGGCGTCGTACTTTCAGGCGGCTCGTTCGCCTCGTATGTGCACCACGACGGCAAACTTGGCGTCGTGCTCAAGTTCGAGGGTGGCGAGATGGCCGCTGACATCGGCACCGGCATCTGTCAGCACATTGCTGCAGCCGTGCCAACTCCTGCGGCAATCGACGCAGATGGCCTTGATCAAGCCGTCGTCGCTTCCAAGCGCGCAGAGGCTGTCGCTGAGGCGCAAGCCTCGGGCAAGCCTGCGCAAATCGCGGAAAAGATGGCTGAAGGCAAGATGCGCAAGTACTTCGAAGAAGTCACACTGCTTGGCCAAGCGTATGTCCGCGACGACAAGATGCAAGTCGGCCAGATTGTGCCGAAGGGCGTCAAACTCGTGCAGTTCGTGCGCATGCGTTTGGGTCAGGAGTGATGCCACGCGATCGTCCCCGCGACACATGGGGGTGCCCGATGATTCTGAGCGGGACGCCCGAGATGGCGTCCCGCTTTCGTTGACAGGCGCCTCCCTGTCTCTCATTCCAGCCCCCCTTCTCAGCCTTTGCGGATTCATGCATGCCAGACCAACTGAACCAAGCAAACGCGAAAGATGATTCGTCCGCGCGAGATGCCGCTCTGTGCAAGCCGGCCGTCAGCGTGCTCGTCGTCGGATACAAAAGTAGAGGCTACATCGCGCGATGCTTCGAGGGGGCGATCAAAGCGAGCGCTGGTTGCAACGCCGAGTTCATGTTCATCGATTGTTCTGACGACGGTAGTGCAGATCTCCTTGCCGAGAAGTTCCCGTCCGTTCGAGTGCTGCCGTTTCAAGGAAACCTCGGATTTGCACGGGGCAACAATGTGCTCGCGCAACATGCACGCGGCGACAAACTCCTGTTGCTCAATCCCGATGTGTTCTGCGAGAGGGATGAGATTCGCGCGCTCCTTCAGTTTGCGGATGAGGAGTTTGCGGATGGGTACGCGACCGCCGGTGCGTGGGGCAGCGTCACAGTGCTACCGAACGGCGAAGTTGACGGCGGCTGCACGCAGACCATGCTCGGAGTACTCTCGGCGTTTCTCGTCCTCGTCGGTCTTGGAAGCGTTCGACCTGGCGCCCTTCGACCTCACAAGCTGACCCCGCAACGCGTGCCCGTCCTGACCGGCGCGTTCATGCTTGTACGAGCCGACTTGTGGCGGACACTTGGCGGACTCGATGAGCGTTACTTCATGTACGCAGAGGAAGTCGATCTCTGCCACCGCATCGCGAGCCTCGGCTTCGAGATTTGGGCAGATCCGCGCATCCGTGTGCTGCACGACACCGGAAGCGGCGCCCCGAAGAGCGGCCATCGGCTCGTCCAGTTGTGTACCGGAAACGCGACA
The DNA here is from genome assembly GCA_030054275.1 of Limnohabitans sp. Taxonomy (GTDB): domain Bacteria; phylum Planctomycetota; class Phycisphaerae; order Phycisphaerales; family SM1A02; genus QWPT01. The sequence continues at coordinate 6,016 of JASGCF010000165.1, forward strand.
TTCTTCGACAAACATCTCGGTCCGTTGAGTAGTTGGATTGCCAAGTCACTGATGTGGCTCAACGCGCTCACACGCTTCGCGTGGGGGTGGATCCGCCGAAAGCCCGATTATCTTGAGGGTTATGGCGCCGTCCTTGGTCGCCGTCGCGAGTGGTGGAACGGTTGGCCGACGGAACGCGCTGCGCCAACCTAAGTCTCGTTCGAAGGTTGGTCTGTGCTATGTGCGCAAAATGGTTGAATCTGAGTCCGGCCGTGTTTCCAAATTCATTTCCCACTGCTTCATGAACACCAGTGCGGAACCGATGACTGCCTCAAGTTGATTTCGTACCCGTTCAACCTTGAGGAGATCTTCATGCGCCGTATCGTGATTTTGGCTTCTGCCGCTGCGACTGCGTTTTGCCTGCCTTCGGTCGCGATGAGCGCGCCTCAGGCCGCCCTGACCACCGAGGGCTTCATGCAAGCCTGGGGCACCTCCAATCCCACCTACGACCTGAACGGTGACGGCACCGTCAATGCTGTCGACTTGGGGATGTTTCTGAGTTTGTCCAGTTCGAGCAGCCAAGAGGGCGACAACTCAGGCGCATCGAGCGGCTCGAACGCCTCCTCAGGTGGATCTGGAAACTCAGGACAATCCACTTCACTCGCAGTTGTTCGCGCTGGCACAGGTTTTGGTGGCATGACCGCTGTGCCGAACGCCCTCGGTGCTCCATCTGATCCATTGAGCGACGAACTCCCAATCGCGCGCTGGGTCGATGTTCCGTTTCAAGTTCGGTCAGGCTTGTGCGAGATCGGCGTGACCGCCTTTCATGCGAATGGCATTGATCGAGTGGAGTTTTCGCTGAACGGAGGTCCTTGGATTGCCGTAACGAGCCCAAGCCAGAGTGCCGCGTTCGGAATTGATTGCTTTCGTGCGCAAGTCGATATGAACTCACTTGAGCCAAATGCAACCGGCGAAGTACGAGCCCTCGTCTATCCGAAGACTTCAGGACAGCCGGTCGTTCTTCAAAATGCGGCGACTGCGCTTGGCCTACCTGATGGTGCGAGCGGCATCGACGGCCGACACTCCTTCTTTGTCTCTCGCCCCCCGGAATCACCGGCGAAAGAAATCTTCGTTGCAATTTCGGGAAGCAACTCGAATGTGGGGTCGGCCTCACAGCCCGTTGCGACGATTGCGCGAGCGCTCGATCTCCTTCGTGTCGCTGGCGGCTGTGATGGTGGCTTTGTCACCAT
>JASGCF010000166.1 GCA_030054275.1 Limnohabitans sp.
TAGGTTCCTGAGGCAAGCGGGCCACTGAATCCGATGGATCCTGGCGAGATGGCCATGTCGGGCAGGATGTCCGCGCCGATGGTGGAGGATCCGAAGTGTGCCCATCCGAGGAGTGGCGTGTTGATGTCGGTCCAGTCCGCTGGAATCGTGATCTGAGGTCCTGCTTGGAGGCCAACGAAACTGAATGCTCCGCCAACGCTTGCCGCTTGTACGAAGAAGCCGTCGAGTTGGAGCCCTTCTGAGATCGTGAAGGTGATGTAGTCGAGGTCGTGGACGTCAGGCGTCGAAGACTGGCCAGAGAGTCCGCGAAGCGTGTTCATGCCTTCGGTCAGCGCGATGATGCTCGGTGCAAAGCGATCATCCGAAGCATCACCATCCCGTGATTCGTCGAATGCAAGAATGTTGGCGGATGAGAGGGCGGTGAGACTGCATGAAAGTCCCATGACGGTGCAGTGGACTGCGAGTGTTGGAGATTTAGGCATCAGAGTCGCTCCGCGCGGCAAGTCAGATCAAAGCGTCCGCGCGTCTATGTTCTCCGTGCACTTGATTTGAATTGCGCGAAGATCAGAGTGACTACGTTTGAAATGCGATACGACCTCGGATCACTCCGAGGCCGTATCACTCTCTCCGACTCAGATGGACTTGATTTCAGCAATCGCCCCACGCACCGAGCACGGCCGCAAGGTCATCGCCATCAACAGAACCGTTTCCGTCGATGTCTGCTGCGCACGAACCCGAGCAGGAGCCCCATGCAGCGAACAGCGTTGCGAGGTCTGCGCCATTCACGGTGCCGTCGGCGTTCAAGTCTGCGCTGCAGAATCCACCGCGCGGATCAAGCACGATCTGCTGACGGACAGTGATTGGGCGCGCGATGATTGCTGCTGGATCGGCCGCTGCTTCCGCCGGCGAGTACCAATCCACACCGTAGGTCGTGATCGTGAGTGCCTTCGATTGTGCATCGACGTCGAACTCCGTCCAACCGTAGTGGTGAGCGGCAACAGGTCCACCCACAACAAACTGTGCGTTGATCGCTGGATCTTGGATACCCGTCGGCGAGTAACCGTAGCCCGAGATGACGCCGTCGAGCACTTGCGCAATGAACGCGTCTTTACCAGCGTTTGGAAGTGACTGATAGAACGCGTACTGCGCCGCGGAGATCGCGCCGGTGGTGAGACCGAGTTGCGCGAACGTCGGGCCTGCTGGCGCGGAGTACGCGACCGAGCCTGTGATGATTTCAAACATGCCCGTAAAGAGTTGCTGCGTTGGATTCGCGGGATTCGGAACAGTGATGTCGTTCACGATCGTGCCGTGGAAATCTGCGGTCACAAAGATGACATTGCGAATGCCGAGCGCAACGATCTGCGAGAGAAGATACGCGCGCTCAGCTGCGTAGCCTTCCCAACGATCTTCACCAGCGAGCGGGCCGAAGTTCTGCATCGGCATCGAGGTCATCACGAACTTCCAAGTGACGCCCGCAGCTTCCGCACGCTGGAGATCTTGGAGCAGGAGCCCAAGTTGTGGGTAGCCGAGCATTGTGCGCGTCGGATTGAACGACGCTTGGATGAATGCGCCGACTTCGGCCGGATCAAATGGATTCGAGACGGGCGGGAGGCTCGCGTCGCGGAAGCTGCGCGCATCAACCATGAACGTCGCCGCATCGCGGCCCCACTGGAACGAACGGTAGAGATTCGGACGACCATCGACACGCGGGTCTCCAACAGTTGGCCACGTTGTTGGCACGATCGCGTTGTGCTCGACAAACGCTTGGAGGCCGTTCACATAGAGCGAGCCTTGGTTGTACCAGCCGTTGACTGCATCGAACGCGCCACCGTCGAAGTCATTGGTGACCTCGTGATCGTCGATCATCGAGAACGTCGCAGTGCTCGCTGCAAGTTCACCCCACGGATCGATGCCGTGCGTGGGTTGGTAGTTTTCCACGTGCTTCGCGCGATACTCATCAAGCGTCGTTGCTTGCGGAACTGGAACAGCTGGGCTCGCAACATCGGCGTAGATGGTGTCGCCAAGCTTTACGAAGTAATCGAGCGCGCGCTCATCGGCGTTGAGGATCGCGTTGTAGATGCCGACATCGCCGCGCCAGTCACCGGTCACACCGAAGCGGAGGCCTGCAGGCGCTGCGTTCATGCCGATCATCGCGGCGCCCGTGGTGAAGGTCGCGGTGCGAACCTTCTTGCCATCGGTGACGCGCACGAAGTGTGGAACGCCGAGGTCAAGTCCGCTGAGAAAGATCTTGCCCGGAAGCAGCGCGTTCTCGACGACGATCGACTGCTGCGAGATGATGTTGGTGAACGCGGCATCGCGTGCAACTTCGATCAGCACGGTGCCGGTGCCGGCCGCAGGGCGCACAAGAACAGCGGCGTTTCCGCCGATCGCGTCACCAACGGCAACGCGGGGAAGCGCTTCGGACGGGAAACCGGCGTAGGTTGCGGTGGTGAGTACGAGAGTCGCAAAAAGCGTGGAGCGACAAAATTGCATACTTTCTCCTTCGGTTTCGATGGGGGCTCAAAACAAGTGCGAGTGTTGGGACGCGCGAGAAGTACACAGCGCGTACATCTGCGTTCCGTGAATCGTCGATTGCGATCCCGTCAGGAGGTCGTTGATTTGGTGCGAAGGATGTGCAGGCGTTGCGTCAACATCACGAGCGTTTCGTAGACTGCACATGTGCTTACTCTTGTTCAGAACGCTCTTTGCGTTGTTGCGACGCTTCATGCTGCATTCGCGCCTGAGGCCACGGCATTTCCCTCAGCCGAGACGATGCGCAGCCGCCTCGATGCTGCGCGTGCGCGCATCGCTTCGCAAACCGCGCAGTACCACGACCCAGTTGGGCCGCGAACATGGATCGACGGCACTCGGCTCTGGTATTGCGAAACGGCGAGAGACGGCGCGCGGCGCTGGTGGCTGGTCGACGCGCGGAAGGAGGGAAAAACGCCGCTTTTCAATCACGATGATGCGGCAAGTGTCACTCGTAGCGCATCGGATCGATTGCCCGTGAAGACGATCGCTGTTGAGGGCGACATGGTGGTGGTTTCGTTTGAATCGCTCTCTGAACCTTTGCTGTTCGATCTCGCCACCGGGCGGCGTGTGGCCTTCTCAACCGAGGACAACGCGAAGGTCAAGAACGCGTTGAAAGCGCTCGAACTGCGACTGAAACCTGGCAGCGCACGCAGTCGCGGGCAAGGTGCCTCGAGCGGTGTGCGCTTTGTCAATCGACTCGATGAATCCGTTGAACTCTTCTGGGTCGACACGCGTGGCGCGGAGCGAAGTTATGGAAAAATCGCGGCTGGCGCAGAGCGCGAGCAACACACTTTCGGCGGCCACGCGTGGATTGTGAAGACCGCGGGTGGCGAAGTGCTTGGGCATGTTGTGGCAGCAGATGTTGAGAAAACGGCTGTGATTGAGCGTGCGGCGACGGATCGTGGCTCTTCTCCACGCGATCCTGAAGCTGTCGATCAAATCGACGGACAGCACGAGACGCAGCACGAGACGCACGGAACATCTTCACGCGACGGAAGCACTCGCTCGCGACTTCCTGTCGAAGTGGTACCTGAAGGGCCGAATCTCATCATTCGCGCGGAAGGGCTTGAGTTGTTCCGCACTACAGATGGAAGCGCGCGCGATGGATTTTTCGGTGGGCACTGGATTTCTGACGCGGGTGACGCGGTGTTTGCGATGCGCGTTCAGCGAGCTGATGCGCGACGCGTCACCATCGTTGAGGCATCACCGAAAGATCAATTGCAGCCGAAGGTGCGCGCGTTTGACTATGTGAAGCCGGGTGACGCGATTGATACCGTGATTCCCTGTCTCTTTCGTCTCGAGCGCGACGCGGCGGGCGCGCTGTCTGCGCGGGAAGTTCCGCTTGATCGCACGCTCTACGCAACGCCTTGGTCGATCGATCGCGTGCGCATGCTGCCCGGTGGCCGCGAGGTTGCGTTTCTGTACAACCAGCGAGGGCATCAAGTCGTGCGACTTGTTACGGTCGATCTTCTGACGGGCACCGCGCGCACCATCGCCGAACAGTCTTATCCAACCTTCGTCGATTACACCAACAAAGTGTGGATGCACTGGCTCGATGCAACGGGCGAGCTGCTTTGGATGACGGAGAGAAGTGGCTGGAATCACATTGAATTGATCGATGTCGCAACGGGTTCAGTGAAACGCCGCGTGACAGAAGGCGCGTGGAATGTGCGGCGCGTGGCACATGTTGATGAATCGGCGCGCACCATCGACATTGCATTGATGGGGCGTGACGCTGCGCAAGACCCCTATCACATACATCACGCGCGCGTTTCGCTTGATGCAGGCGAAGTGGTCATGCAGACCGCCGGAAATGGCACATGTCGCGTGGATTTTTCACCCGACCGCAGCGCACTCGTGTGTGTGCGCGCCCGAGTCGATGCGCCGCCGATCTATGAACTACGCCGCGCGCAGGATGGTGCGCTTGTCGTTGAACTCGGTCGCGCCGACGACTCAGCAGCGCGCGCGGCGGGTTGGATCGCGCCTGAACCGTTCGTCGCGAAAGGTCGTGACGGCGTGACCGACATTTGGGGCGTCGTCTATCGACCGACTGGCTACGACCCATCGCGTAAGTACCCGGTCATCGAGAACATCTACGCAGGCCCGCATGGTCAGCATGTGCCGAAGTGGTTTGAACTCGGCGGGCGCTCGCGTGAGTACGCCGAACTCGGCGCGATCGTCGTGCAGATCGATGGCATGGGCACGAATTGGCGCGGCAAGGCATTTCACGATGTCTGCTGGAAGAACTTGAAAGACGCGGGTTTCCCCGATCGCATCGCATGGATGCGCGCGCTTGCTGCGCGCGATGCGGCGATCGATTTGTCGCGCGTGGGGATTTTCGGAGGCAGCGCCGGCGGGCAAAACGCCATGCGCGCTGTTCTTGATCATGCCGATTTCTACGACGTCGCAGTGGCCGATTGTGGATGCCACGATAATCGCATGGACAAGATCTGGTGGAACGAGCAGTGGATGGGCTGGCCCGTCGACGAGAGTTACGCGAAGAGTTCGAACATGGAAGATGCAGCGAAACTCGGCGGGAAACTCATGCTTGTGGTTGGCGGACTCGACGAGAATGTCGATCCAGCGAGCACGATGCAGGTGGCGCAGAAACTGATTGACGCGGGCAAGGACTTCGAACTCCTCGTGATCCCAGACGCGGGCCACGGCGCCGCCGAGAGCGAGTACGGCAACAGTCGTCGCGCGCGGTTTCTCTTCGACGCACTGCGAGAGTGATGTTCGAGAGTGATCTGTTGTACGGCGGTTGTCGGCGTGTTGGAACAGAGAGCGCGGGGTCAAGTCTGTGATCCGCGTCGTGGGGTGCGACAGATTTTGCACCGAGAGGAATTTCTCACGGAGAGGAATTTCTCACGGAGACACGGAGGCACGGAGGCACAGAGAGGCCGATGAGATTTGGTCGTCAACAGTGAGAGTTGAAGCGGAGGGTTTGCCGCTGAGTTTTTCGCGGGTATCTCCGCGCTCAGATCTCCTCGATCTCCGCGCACTTCTTGGTCGCAAGGGCGTCGAGCTGATCGCAGTACTTCGTTCTTTGAGCGCTCGCGACTCGCTTCGCTTTCGCTCGCTTTGGTCGGCGCGCTTCGGAGTGAATCCTCAGCGGCCGGACGAAACCGTGAGACATCCGGCTCGCCGCCCCCAAAAACCCAACTTTGTACTCAACTCTGTACTCAGATCTCCTCGATCTCTGCGCACTTCTTGGTCGCGAGGGCGTCGAGTTGATCGCAATACTTCATTCTTTGAGCGCTCGCGACTCGCTTCGCTTTCGCTCGCTTTGGTCGGCGCGCTTCGGAGTGAATCCTCAGCGGCCGGACGAAACCGTGAGACATCCGGCTCGCCGCCCCCAAAAACCCAACTTTGTACTCAACTCTGTACTCAGATCTCCTCGATCTCTGCGCACTTCTTGGTCGCGAGGGCGTCGAGTTGATCGCAATACTTCTTGGTCATCTCATCAATGTCTTCTTTGGCGCTCTTCGCGGAGTCTTCCGGAATTGGGTTCTTCTTGTCTGCAACAAGTGCATCGACAGACTTATTGCCGTCGCGGCGTTCGTTGCGGACGGCAACCTTCGAGTCTTCGGCCAGTTTCTTCACTTGAGCCATCAATTGCTTGCGACGATCGGACGAAGGCGCTGGCACATTGATGCGAATCATGTTGCCTTCGGACATTGGATTCAGTCCAAGTCCCGAGGTTTCAATCGCACGGATGATGTCGTGCTTTGCGCCTGGATCGAATGGCTTGACGACCAACTGCGTGGCCTCAGACACCGAAATCGCAGCCAATTCACGCAAGTCGGTGTGTGATCCGTAGTAGTCCACCTTGATGTACTCAAGCAGCGCCGTATTCGCGCGGCCAGTGCGAATGCCGCGCAGTTCGCGAGCGAGGTAGTCGGTGGAGCGCAGCATGCGCTCTTCGGTTTCAAGAAGAATCGTGTCGAGATCCATGGGGAAGCGAGTGTAGCAGGGCTTGTGCGCGTGCTCTTCGCTCAAAATCTCGCAAGAGAGCCGCCTTGACCGCGAGCGTTGAAACGGATGGAATGCCGACATGCCCTCGTCCAAGGTTCCGCAGCGACTCGTTCTCAAAATCAGCGGCGAAAGCCTTGCTCCCGTTGGTCAACTCGGGATCGATACCCAAGAACTGCGAGTGATCGCGGGCGAAATTGCGTCCGCGTGTGAACTTGGCGGGCAGATTGCCGTTGTGGTTGGCGGCGGAAACATCATCCGTGGTGCGCGCATGGCGAAGGACGGTGTCGTGCATCAATCGACTGCCGACTACATGGGCATGCTTGGCACCGTGATCAACGGGCTCGCGTTGAAAGAGGCACTCGAAGGCATCGGTCGCCCAGCACGCGTGATGAGCGCGATCAATGTTCCTGCCGTCGCGGAGCCGTTCATTCGCGGTCGTGCTGTGAGGCACCTTGAGAAAGGTCGCGTCATCATTCTGGTTGCGGGTACCGGAAATCCGTTCTTCACCACGGATACTTGCGCCAGTTTGCGCGCGATCGAATTGAACGCAAGCGTGCTGTTGAAGGCGACCAAAGTCGACGGTATCTACACCGCGGATCCGAAGAAAGATCCAACTGCCACGCGTTACGACCACCTCACCTTCGCTGAGGCTCTTGAGAATCAACTGG
>JASGCF010000167.1 GCA_030054275.1 Limnohabitans sp.
CCTTGACCAACCAACACCGTCATCGTGCTTCGAAACACTTCGCGCGCTAGGAAACTGGTGAGTACAGCGATCGTGAGGCGATCATCGAGTCCGAGCGGTGCAAACACCGGCTGAATGGCGGTTCCAAATCGGCCAGCGAAGGAGTGTTCTTGCTGTGCACGTTGGGAGAGCACTTCTGCTTCACCACGCAGTGCATTGATCTCCTCAATCTTGGTGTCCTCGATGTGTGGGTTGTCGCGAACGGCACCATTTGTGAGGCTTGATTCGATCGCAACCGCGCGTGCTTCAAGCGCTACTGCAGCTTCGGGCGGCGCGGACTTTGGATAGGCGCTCATCCACCATAAGACAACGCAAATCGCCAAGATCACAGTTCCTGCATTCTTGAGGAACACCAACGCACGATCCCAGGTCGTCAAGAGTGCTGCGCGCACATCAGGCAATCGATACGGTGGAAGTTCGAGCACCATCGGACGGCTCTTTCCGCGCAGAATCGTCCGGCGAAAAAGAAATGCGGTCAGCAATGCCGCAATCGCACCGAGCGCGTAGCACCCTGCGAAGGCGAGTCCTGCGTACAGCGCAGAGTGCGGAAAAATCAGCGTGACAAGCAGCACATACACGCCGACGCGCGCAGAGCAACTCATGAATGGCGCGACAAGAATCGTCGCGAGTCGATCTTTCGGATCGGGGATCAGTCGCGTCGACATGATGCCAGGCAGCGCGCAGGCATGACTCGAAAGCAGCGGAACGAATGCCTGTCCGGGCAGGCCAAAACGGCACATGATGCGATCCATGACGAACGCAGCGCGCGCGAGATAGCCAGTATCTTCAAGAAGTGCGAGGAGGAAGAAAAGCAAGCAGATCTGCGGGAGAAACACAATCGTGCCTGCGACGCCTCCGATGATTCCGTCGACAAGCAAACTCGAGAGGTCGCCTTCGGGCAGCGTGCGCGCAAGTGATGCGCCAAGCCATGTACATGCATCTTCGATGATGGTCATGGGGAACTCGGCGAGGCGGTAGATCGTGAAGAACACCGCCGCCATCGCCAAGATGAAAACGATCGCTCCGAGCACTGGATGTGTGAATGCCGCATCAAGTCGATCGGTCATGCGATCGGTCTCGCTGCCGATCGTGTTTGGGCCGCCAATACTTGCAGCGACGGTTTCATCAACCCATGCAGGTGCAAGACACGCAGCACGCATTTCTGCAGAGGGTTCACGCGCAGCGCGCATCGCAGTGATGAGCGGGGAGATGCCAGTGCCTGCGCGTCCGTTGGCTTCGACACACGGAACCCCGAGCGCGACGGCGAGGCGTTGCGCATCGATCGAAAGGCCCTTCGCGCGCGCGAGGTCGGTCATCGTGAGCGCGACGGAAATCGGACGCCCGAGCGACGCGACAGAGCGGAAGAGTCGTAGGCCCCGCGCCAAGTTCGTTGCGTCAAGAACGACCAAGAGCGCTTCCGGCATGCAGCCTTCGAGTCGCCCAGCCAAGCAGTCGCGACAGAGTTTCGATTCGGGAAGCTCTAGATCGATGGCGTAAATGCCGGGGAGATCGACGAGTTCCAGTTCGACGCCATCTGCAACGGCGGTACCGACACGCGCCTCGACCGTCGAGCCTGAGAAGTTGGCGGTCTTTGCTCGTACGCCACACAAGCGATTAAAGAGCGAAGTCTTCCCAACATTGGGATTGCCGACCATCGCGATGCGTGTGGGTGCGAACATCGCACTCCGCTCCGTCGCGGATGCCGTCCGAGGATCGTGGGGTGAAGAGGCGGTCATCGTTCGAGGTCGGTCGAATTGGAGCGGTGGTGGATGAAGGTCGATGCTGCAGCGCGCGGCTTAGGGACGCGGTGGAGGTGCAACCGGTGCTGGGGTCGCGGTGGACGAGGCATCCGCTGCGCAACAACCGGCCTCGGGGCAGTCGCACGGGCGGGTCAGGATGCGGCGCGCGAGATCTGGGGAGAGGCCGAGGCGTGACCCATCGAACTGGATGATGCACGGGCCGCTACCGCCGGCGCGGCACACTTTGAACTCGCAGCGTTCATCGAGCCCCATGGCGCGAAGAATCTCGCGGTCTTCAGCCGAGATCGAACTGCTGGCCATCATCGCGCGATCGCCTGGCTTCAACTGGGTTAGTGGAAGCCGAATTGGCTGTTGCGAAGGGCTGTTGGGCGGTTCGGTCATGACGGCGGACATCGGTCCGCGGCATCGTATTGCGACTCAGTCTCAACAGCAAGGGCGATAGCCTCGTTGGTGCCACTGAAGATTGTGCCTGAGGGCAGGGCGCCTCTGAAAAGGAAGCGGTGGGTCGCAGCCAAGTTGCGCGAGCGCCGGACAACCTTGCCTCACGAGAAAGGCTTGTGTGAAGATTCCGCCGTTCGCAGCGCGGTCGCGATTCGTTTGACCGTTTCCGATTGCTTCCCAAGCAGCGAGATTGCTCTGGTTTCGAGCGTTCGAAAGGCATCAAGCACGCTCCGGCACCCAGAGTCGCTTGAACCCTCGCCGTCTCGGCATTCGCGATCGTATTGCAGTTGCAGTGTGAGCAGTTCTAACAGAAGGCACTCGGCAGAGTCACCTCGGTTCGCCACTTCGAGCGCAGCGATCCCATCTCGCATCGACTGTTCGATCGCGAGCCAGTGCTTGGCGGCGGCGATCGTTGGGTGCGATCTCTTTGGTTGCGGGTCGTGCGTCGTCGGAGCAGCGCTTCGCGCGGACGCAGCGATTTCGCCAAGAATGTATGGCCGCAGCAGTGGGTCTGCGCCATGCGAGGCAAGCGCGTCGACGATCTCTTCGATGGTCACAAACAAGACAGCCGGATCGATGGACTCGGTTTGCCCGCGCTCGCCGACGCGACTCTGTTCGATCGCGATGCGTCCGAGCAACTGCAGTGAGGTGGTTGCCAAAAGGCCTGCACCTGAGTTCGGGCCAATAAAGTGGCCTGCGCCGTCGATGGCTGCGTTGCGCGCTCTCAAGAGATCACCTTCCGCATTTCGTCGGAAGTAGTGCGGGGCGATGCCGCGGTTCCGCAACCGGCGAGGGGCGCCACTCAGTTCGCCCAATGATTCGAGCGTTGTGATGGCGCCGTCGAGATCACCGAGCTTCGCTTGTGCCCTCGACACCAAAACGCGGGAATTCATGATGGGCGCAGCACCTTCGCGATGTTCAACGCGCAACTCAATCGCACGGCGAAGGTAGCCAAGTGCTTCGTTCGCCTGATCGACTTCAAGCGCCATCGTTCCGGCGTTATGAAGCAGAGACGCGTACGCCAGCGGATCGGTTGCAATCTGTGGTTCAAACTCGGTGAGCAAGGCCCGCGCTTCGGCAAGTCCTGAAGCAGAATCTCCCGATTGAGATTGCAAAAACGCGGCGAAACTCAGCACTGCGAGGCGTTCGGAGGACAACTGGTTTGTCACAAGCGGACGCGCACCATCGATGAGCGACCGAGCGAGATCCAATCGTCCTGCTTTGCGATGCACATCGGCGAGGTTGACGAGCGCTGAGATGCGTTCCGCGAGCGGCGTGGCATCGCTTGGGTGGCGCGTGTCGTGTTGATCGAACGCTTCCAGTGCGTCCTCAAGCGCAATGCGAGCATCCGTGCCAGCACCCACACGATTTTGTGCGCTCCCGAGCGCGGCCAGCACGCGACCGCGCGCGCGATCATCGTTGGTCGCGACCAATGCCAATGCATTCTGCGCTTCCACGATGGCTGCGTGGTACTCGCCAAGCGCCGCGTATGCATCGAGCAGCGTCTCGTGCAGATCGCGGCGCGCATCGTTGGAAAGCGTTTCGCGCGTGAGTCGTCCGCTCGCGATGGCGAGCAACTCGCGTGCAGTGGTCGCACCAGAAACGCCCTCATTTTCCCGCACTTCCGCAAGAAGGCCGCGGAAGTAGTCGTTCATGCGCTGTGCGCGATCGCGTTCGTCGCGGGCGACGCGTTCGCTCGCGACAGCAGCGCGTCGCGCGTCGCGTTCAAGCAGCGCTGAACGCACCGCAACGACACTTGTGATGGACAGGAGAAGCGTTGCAAGAAGCACGCTACCTGTGGCAATTGGGTGTCGGCGAAAAAATTTCCGCAGTGTGTACGAAAGCTCTGGGGGATGCGCGATCACCGGCTCGCCGCGGCGCCATCGCGCGAGGTCGTCGGCGAACGCAGCTGCAGTGGGATAGCGTCGCTCAGGTTCTTTCTCGGTTGCGTGCGCCACGACAAGATCGAGTTCGCGCGGAACACCTTTGCGCGCTCGCGAGGGCGGCGCGATCGGTGCATGTGCGATCGCTGCGAACAACGCGTCGAGACCGAGCGATGCGTCAAACGGTTCGCGACCGGAGAGCGTTGCAGCAAGCAAGAGTCCGAGTGCGTGCACATCGACGCGCGCGTCGATGCGAGTCGTTGGTCCGCCAACTTGTTCGGGCGCAGCCCACAAGGGTGTTCCAGCGAAGGTTGTTGTTTGAGCGAATCGGGTCGAAGTCGCAGCGAGATCAACTGCGATCCCGAAATCGAGAATCTTCGGTACACCGTGGGTGTCAACCAAGACATTGCTTGGCTTGAGATCGCGGTGCGCAACGCCGCGCGCGTGCGCTGCAGCAACGCCCTGCGCGACCGCCTCGATGACTCGTACCACGCTGTCGATCGCCTCTCGTCGAGGTCGGGTTTCGAATGTCGTTGCCGCCCACACATCGATGGTGGTGCCATCGATCCACTCCATCACAAGAAGTCGCGCGCCGTGATCTTCGGGTGCGGCCAGAAGCGCGACAATATTCGGGTGATCGAGACCAGCAAGCGCAGTCGTTTCCCGCTCAAACCGCGCAGTTTCGCGGGCAACATCCAGCGCAAACTCGCGTGCAGAAATTTCTGCATCTGTGCTCTCACGCAACTGTTTGATGGCGACGCGTCGATTCGTGCGTGGTTCAACGGCCTCGTAGACGGTGCCTTGTGCGCCGCGCGCCACGACGCGGATCAAGCGGTATCCGGCAAGCGTGCCGAGTTCCACCGATTCGAGTGCACGAGCCGCACGCGATTCCCATGAACCATCATCAACCCCGAAGCGATGCAGTTGCGAACTCGCCCGCGCGTTCGGTGCGTGTGGCTTTGGTTCGACATTGGCGGCACGCGCTTCTGGAACTCGATCGGCTGCGTCATCCGGTCGGTGCAGCGTCAATCGCCTTCCTCCGCCAGTTGCGAATCGAGAATCTCCTTCAGTCGCTCGCGAATCCGCTCGCGTCGTTTGTAAATCGCGGCTGGGGTCGTGGCGAAACTCGCCGCCACACTCTCGACCGGCTCCCCGCGAAGCAGGCGCTCGAAAATCGCCACGCTCTCCGCTGGGTGACTCTGGCGGAGTTCGTCCATCGCTCGGCGGTAGTGGTGGTCGATCCATTCTTCTTCAAAGCGCTCCCGCGCGTCATGATCTTCTGCGGCCGGAACAACGCCGGGCGCGCCGAACCCCGCGGTGTCTGGCAGCGCATCGACCGATAGCGCGGTTTGCCCAGCCGCTAGACGCGAGCGAAAGCGATTTTGTCGAGAAATGTGCGCGCGAGCCGCGGTGAAGAGGTAATCGCGAAATCGCCCGCGCGTCGGATCATATTGAAAGGTCGACATCGAACGAAGCAGGGCTGTGAAAACGCTCTGCGCCACATCCTCTGCGTCGGCCGCCTGCAAACCTTCGCGCATGGCGTAACGCACGATCAGGTCGCGGTAGAGCCGCTCGAGCCGTTGCCACGCAGCAGCGTCGTGCGGGTCGCGCAGGCGTGCGACGAGGGTGAGTTGAGTTTGCGGAACAGCCATTGGGTCTCTGATCTATCCGTTCAACCACGCGCCATCTTGCAGATGTATCTCGGCCTTGTGGTCGTCGCGCCCGAAAGGTCCGATCTCACGGCGAGTCTTGGGGTGAATCTGAACGATACCGCGACAAGGTGGCGCGACGAAGTTCTATCGACGGGTATTGACATGTGTTTTGCGCGGTCTCGCCGCTGCGCAACGAGTGATTTCAGGAATTTTCATCGCACCGCGTCGAATGGGCGCCGCTTGTTGGATACCGACCACAGAGCCGTGTGTCGGCCGGAACCAAAGGAAGATCGGGGATCTCCGATGGAAAGGCCGAGAATCGGCGGCGTGTGCCGCCCACAGCGTTTGGCTCGTCTTCTCCGCTCAGTTGAGCGGAGGCTGAGTCCCGAAGAATGGCAATAAGGATGGCAACCATGTCTCGCTTCTCGTCCCTCTCGCTCATCACTCGTTCGCGCATCGTTCCTCTCGCCACCGCAGCGGTCGCGCTCGCATGTATCGGCGGCGAAGTTCGTGCCGATGCTCCCCGCTGGGATGATGTGCCGCTCGGCGCGACATTCGTGTGCGGCGACACCATCACGCCGAACGGCGTGTTGACGAAGTTCTATCCAATCATCGATTGCAACGGCTGGAGCGGATGCAACTCCGCGCAAGTCGTACAAGGTGGCGCGCCGTGCAATGTCGACCGGCGGCTGAATGTGAACAACATTGCAGTGAGCTTTGATTTCGCCGCTTCGAGCGGCCCCGAGAACAACCTGCTCATGGCGTTCGGCCAGTTCGGCGGTTTCATGAACATCTCGATCAACGGAAGTCCGCGCGTATGTTTCACGCAGATGGGGCAACTCGATGGTCAGACCATCGGCGGCGTCACACTTCAAGTGACGAATGGATTCGGTAACGGCTGCGGCGCGCTTGCATTCGTTGGCACGATCAACAGTGTGTTGCTCGCGGGACAAGAGTTCTGGATCGACGGCGTGTGCGTTCCGCAGCCACGCGACATCGACGGCAGCGGCGATGTTGGCGCAGCGGACTTGGCACTCCTGCTCAATGCGTGGGGTACGAATGTGGAGTACGCAGACTTCAACTGCGATGAAATTGTGAACGCTGCGGATCTTGCGATTCTGCTCGACTCGTGGGGTTGAGACTCTCGACGCGAGATTTTGAAACGCCCCGTTGCACACAAACGAACACGGCCCGCTTTCCGGCGGGCCGTGTCGTTTCACCAAGAATCTCTTTGCATTTCATCGTGCTTCCGATCAGTTGCACGGGCCCCATGCAGCGAGAAGGAGTGAAAGATCCGCGGCGCCAACATCGCCGTCGCCATCAAGATCTGCGCCCGACTTTGGATTGCCCCACGATGCGAGCACGAGCGAGAGATCTGCAGCCCCAACATCGCCGTTGCC
>JASGCF010000168.1 GCA_030054275.1 Limnohabitans sp.
CGGCAGGCGGTGATCTTCCGATTGCGCTCGAACTCACCTTGAAGCCGGGGTACCACATCTGGTCCGGCCCTGAGCCGATTGCGCATGGCTTGGTCGCATGGGAAAGCGCGATTCGCACCGAGATTGTGCTGAATCCCAAAGAAGGCGCAGACGGCTCGCTCACAAGCGCCCCGCTCGACGGCGTGGAGTTCAACACCGCCTTCATCCAATGGCCTGCGCAACATGGCTACGAGACGGATGTTGGTGACGGCATGAAGAAGTACGCCGTGTACGAAGGCAAGCCGGTGATCTACATCCCGCTGTCCATCCGCGCAGACGCGAAGCCAGGCGCGATCGAACTTCCGCTGCGCGTCTCGTTCCAAGCATGCGACGAGCGTGGCTGCAGTGCCCCCGCAGATGTCGACCTTGTCGTGCGATTCGCGGTTGTCGACGGTGCTGCGCTCACAAGTCCAAATGCTGCGTTTGTCGCGCTCAATCCACCATTCGATCCAACCGTCTACGGTCGTATTCGCTCGGGCGAGAAGCCCACGGAACTCCTTGAATTTCCCATATTTTCCTACAAGTTTACGATCGACCCAAGCGGCGCTGGATTTCTCTTCCTCCTCGCGGTGGCGGCGTTCGGCGGAGCGCTCTTGAACTTCACACCGTGTGTCTTACCGGTGATTCCGCTCAAAATCATGGGGCTTTCGCAAGCAGCCCAAGGAAGCCGCGCCAAGTGCTTTGCATTGGGATTCGTGATGTCGCTCGGCGTCGTCGCATTCTGGCTTGCACTCGGCGCGATGATCGCGTTCGTCAAGGGCTTCACGAGCACCAATCAACTCTTCCAAACTCCTGCGTTCACCATCGGCGTTGGGATCGTGATCGCTGTGATGGCGATCGGCATGGCTGGGTTCTTCTCGCTGAAACTCCCCGACTGGGTGTATATGGTCGAGGCGAAACACGATAGTTACAGCGGGTCCTTCCTCTTCGGCATCATGACCGCAGTGCTCTCAACGCCCTGCACGGCGCCACTCATGGGCACAGCCGTCGCGTGGGCCGCAACGCAGGGACCAGCGACCATTCTGACGGTCTTCGCAGCAGTCGGCACAGGTATGGCCCTCCCCTATCTTGTGCTCTCCGCAAACACCGCGTGGATCGACAAGATGCCCCGCACAGGTCCAGCCAGCGACCTCATCAAACAGGTCATGGGACTCCTGCTCCTCGCAGCGGCCGCATACTTCATCGGAGCCGGCGTTGCTGGCTTGTTGGTCGCGCCGCCCGAGCCGCCGAGCCATCTCTATTGGTGGTTTGTCGCCGGACTTGGCGCTGCTGCTGGCGGTTGGCTTGTGGTGCGAACGCTTGCGCTCACCAAGAAATCGCTCAACCGTGTGGTGTTTGGCGGACTCGGCGCATTTGTGCTTTCGGTGAGTGTTCTCATCGGACTGTCGCAGACTGCAAAGGGTCCGGTCGATTGGACCTACTACACACCCGAGCGAATGGAAGTCGCGCAAAAGGCAGGCAAAGTTGTCGTCGTGGACTTCACCGCAGAATGGTGTGCGAACTGCAAAACGCTTGAGGCGTTGGTGTTGAACACGCCGGCAGTCTCAAAGGAACTGAACGCAGACGATGTTGCATCGATCAAGGTCGACCTCACTGGCAACAATGTCGCGGGAAATGCACTGCTCAAAGCCTCCAATCGTGTGACGATTCCGCTGCTCTTGGTCTACGGTCGCGACGGCTCGCTTGTGATGAACTCGACGGAGTACACGCCTGCGCAAGTGCTCGCTGCGATTGAAGAGGCTCGCAAGAAAGGCGCAACTGGTGAGTAAGCACACGCATCCGGTATTCGGCGACACCTTTCTCTACTCGGTGCGTTCGACATTCACCAACGCGGACACGCGCGCAGATTTCATTGCGTGGCTCAAGGGCGGGCACTTGGCTGATGTCGTCACGGCTGGCGCTCTTGATGCAGAACTTGTTGAGTTTGAACTTGCCCCCGATGCGCCTGCGGATGCGATCGCAGATGTCGAGACGCGCTACCACTTCGCGTCGCGCGCTGCGTTCGATGCGTACGCGAACGGTCCCGCGGTGCCTCTGCGCGCCGAAGGCGCCGCGAAGTTCCCACCGTCACGCGGCATTGTGATGACGCGCGGGTTTGCGCAATCAACGCTGCGTGTTCTCGCCATGTGACGGCGCATCGCGCCCGCGCCCGAGTTGCTGTTCGACCGTCGCAAGTTCGCGTGGAGAGAGCTGCGCAAGCGGATCGAGCGCGAGTGCTGCGTTTACCTCAAGCGCACGCTTGTACGCCTCGCGTGGATCTCGAACATCTTCGGCCACCGACCAGAATTGTTCTGCAAGGAGTGCATCGCGCACAATGCTGCGAGCCTCACCAACGGCAATCCATCGACGGGGATTTCGCGGCATCGCTTTCGCACCATCCTCAATGGTCGAAACCAACGCGAACTCATTCCATCGCGCCAACGCATCGGATCGCGCCCCGTTCGTCGCACCGCCTGAAGCGAACATCCGACGAAGCATCACAAGTGCGACATCTGCGCGAAGTGCGTCCGCGCGCGGTCCGCGCAGTTGGCGCGTCCAAGCAATATCTCTCGCAAGTTCAAGTGCCGCGATTTCTTGTTCACCCGCCGCAACCTCCGCTTTTTGCGACGAAGTCGATGCCTGCCCGCCCGCATCGCGTTCGGCCGCTGCGGCCGCGAGGAGTGCTTGCTCAACGCCGGCCTCAAGCGAGTGCTGCGTTCGCCAGTAGCCATTTTTCAACGCCTGCGCAGCGTTCATGCGCAGTTCATACTCGTGAGTGCGGTCGTTGGACACCGGAGCGAGCGCGCGGGCGACTTCGTCAAGTCGCGCTTCCGTGGAACGAGTCCGCACAGCGCCGAATGCAAACGAGCAAAGCGCGATCACACCGAAGCCAAGAGCAACCATCCAGCGCACCGTTGGTCGAGCCGGTGATCTGCCCGACGCGATGGGTGAGTTCGCGGACACTTCACTTGGAAGGTTGGTCGCACAGGCCATACATGCAAGCGCGAGAACGCATGAACCTGGCATCCACGCGACCGTTTCAATCTGTGCGTGCACGAGAACGAGGGCGCCCAGCGCAAGGGCGATCGTCCGGAGTGCGACGCTCGAGATCGCCATCGCAGCGTGCACTGCACATGTGGCAAGCAGCGTAAACGCGGTGATTCCCACAATGCGCTGGCCGATCCAGAACGCGTCGACGATGGGACGCTCGACGGCACTCGCAATGATCACGCCAAGCGCACACGCGAGAAGTGGAATGAACTTCGCGCTTCGCACCGCGCGACGCTCGTCATCCGCTGATGGCGTTGTGTCAGACTCCGCGGTTGGGGCGAGCCAAAACGCGCGGGAAAAAAGCGCAATCCACGCGAACCCACTCACGCCGAATGCAACAAGCCAATCGAAAAACATCGAATGCAAACTCTGCACATCTTCGGGGCAATTCGCTGGTTTCGCTGCGTTGAAGAACTCCTGCAAGCGACCTGCGCCGCAACCAAAGAGAAACCAATCCGGCTCTGTGAAGATACGAAGTCCGCCCTCGATGTAGTAGCCACGGAACAGTAAACTCAGTTCGCCAACACGCGTTCCGACCAGCCAACGCATGCCGACCGCGAGAAGCGCGCACGCCGCAAGCGCCATGGCCCATCGCGGCGATGGAGCTCGATTTTGCCGAACGGCAACCAACACGACGACTGCCGCAAGAAGCGTCGCTGCAATGGCACCTTTCCCACCATTCACAAGAAGGAGCGCAGCGCATGCACACGCCGCCATACCAAGAAGCAGCGTGTTTCCCGACTGCTGCGTGCGCCGCGAGAACATCGCAAGCGCCGCAAATCCAACAGTACCCGCGCCCATCATCGTCGAGAACGGATTCGAGAGCCCAAACCAGCCAGTGGCTTCAGGCTGCCGCAGCCGACGCTCATAGGCAAGCGCCGCGCTCGAATCGGGAAGCCATCCTCGCGTCGCGAAGAACTGCGCCTTTGTTTCTTCGAAGTACGCGACCGTTGCCGGATGCTCGACCAACACCTGCACGATGCCGCGAACCGCAAGCAGGCCGGTCAG
This sequence comes from Limnohabitans sp., assembly GCA_030054275.1. Lineage (GTDB taxonomy): Bacteria > Planctomycetota > Phycisphaerae > Phycisphaerales > SM1A02 > QWPT01. Next base: position 4,078 of record JASGCF010000168.1, read on the forward strand.
CGAAACGAGCACCGCGATTGCGATCGCACGCAGCGTGCGATCGCGCACAAGATGCGACAGCGCAACAAACGCAAGCATCGCTGCGATCCAAGTTCCACTCCGAAAGCCATTCTCGGCAACGACGCCGGTATCCGCATGCACGCAGGCAACGGGCACTGGAAGGAGCGAAAGAAGCACAAAGCCAACGCGCACACCACGACCAGCACACCGTTCACCGAGGAGCGCAAGCGCTGCCGAAAGAAAGAGCGCGATGTCGAGTGCATTCGAACCAAATGCGCCAAGCGCAAGGAGCGGCATTTGGTCGCGCGCCGGATCAACATCAAACCACACACTTGGCGCAACAAGCACCATCGAGCGCACCGATGCAATCGCGAGTATGCCAGCGAGGCCCGCGACGCGCAAAGTGTGCGCTGTCATGGTGCGTCGCGCCCCAACTTTTCTGGCTCTGACTTTTCCGCGACATGTACCGATGGCGCAGCATCCGGCTCGATTCGAGCGACGCTTGTTTCGAGCACAAGCATCACAAGGAAGATCCCGAACAACTGTGCGCCGACGAGCGCAGCTTGCCACGGCTGCATCAACCCAAGCCCGATGCCGCTCATCGCAGTCACAGCGGTCAACAGCCACAACACCGCAACAGCGCGTCGCTTCGAGAGCCCGAGTTGCACCAGCCGATGCGAGATGTGCTCGGGTCCGCCGACGAACGGACTCTTCCCACGACGCACGCGCCACACCGTCACATACACGCCGTCGTACAGCGGAATCGCAAGCACCAAGAGCGGCATCAGCACGCCATACCACGCTGTTCCAAGCGCGTAATCGGCGTGCATCGAATCGACATACACCGTGCGTGCGGAAAGTGTTGCAAGCATGTAGCCGACAAAGAGCGAGCCGCCGTCACCCATGAAAATGCTCGCTGGAGGAATATTCCAAATGAGGAATCCTGCCAACGCACCCACCATGAGTGCCAGCGCCGATGCGAGAAACCATTGACCAGTCAGAATCGCAGCAGACATGAAACACGCCGCTGCGATCATCGAGATCCCAGCGGCAAGTCCATCCATGTTGTCGATGAAGTTCACTGCGTTGACGACGACCACAATCCACGCAACAGTCAGCGCGATGCTCAGGACTTCGCCGCCGGGAAGACCTGCGAGATCATTCGCGAGCAAGCGAACATCGGAAAACAGCGTGGTTCCCAATGCAACGCCCAGTTGCAAAAAGAGCTTCGGCCACGCAGACAGCGCACGCCGATCGTCGTAGAGGCCCATGATGTGCATCGCCAACGCGCCACACACAATGACAAGCCAGTCGAACTTGGTTGTTTCTGCGCGTTCAAGGTAGGGCTTGATTGCTGGCGCCCACGAGGCAGCGCTCTCAGGCGACGCAAAGAAAAACGCGAGCGCAGATCCAAGCGGCAACGCCACAGACCAGAAAATCGCAACACCACCGATGTTTGGGATTTTGCGCAGTTCCTTGATGTGGCCCTTTGCGCCCGGCGTGTCGAGCGCACCGATCCGCTGACCGAGATGCGCTAAAAGCCCGGTGAGCGGCGCAGAAAGCGTAAAGCCTGCGAGAAGGAGCGAGAGAACAATAAGAACCATTGGCTGCGGTAAGGTACACGCGATGCCCGCCCTGCGATCCGTCACTCTCTACTGTTCAAGTTCGCGAAGTCTCGACCCTCATTTCGCCGTCGCAGCTCGCGCTGCCGGCGAACTCCTTGCGCAGCGCGGAATCACGCTCGTCTATGGCGGCGGCGGACTCGGCCTCATGGGCGAGGCCGCACGCGCATGCAAAGCAGCAGGCGGTCGCGTCGAGGGCATCATCACGCGAAAGTTTCTCGACCTTGAGCAAGGCTGGCTTGGTTGCGACGAACTTGTGGTGGTAGACACCATGCGTGAGCGGAAGCGCATTCTGATCGAACGCGCCGATGGTTTTCTTGTCCTCCCCGGTGGCATGGGGACCTTTGAAGAGTTCTTCGAAACGCTCGTCGGCCGCCAAATTGGCGATCACGCAAAGCCCATCGCCGTGCTCGACGATCACGGCTACTACCTGCCGCTCCATTCGCTGATTGAACACTCCATTCGCGAACGATTCGCACGCGAAGCACTCCGAGAAGTCCTGCGCTTCGGCACTGAACTTGAACCACTGCTGGATTGGCTGGCCGCAGAGGCCGCAACGCCAGTCACCGCGGATCCTGAGCGGTTTTTGCCGATGGGACCAAAGGATCCGAGCGCGCGAAAGGCGCCCTAATCCACCACGACGCGGACGATGCCACATGCAGCGAACATCTCCAATGACCTGCCGCCGATTGGCTTGATCGCCGGTCAAGGCACGCTGCCAATCATCGTTGCAAAAGGAATTCGCGCGGCTGGACGCAGCGTTGCGTGCATTGGATTGCGCGATCAGTTTGATCCGGCGCTTCCAGCCCTGTGCGATCGCTTTGAAACGGCTGGTGTCGTGCAACTTGGCCGTTGGATTCGTGTCGCCCGTCGGTTCGGCGTGCGCGATGCATGCATGGTTGGACGCGTTGCCAAGGCACGCATGCACGACCCGCTCAAACTCTTCCGTCAACTGCCAGATTGGCGTGCGTTCAATTTGTGGTATCGCAAGTTACGCCACGATCGACGCAGCGCGACCCTGCTGACTGTGCTCGCAGACGACCTCGCGAAAGAAGGCCTTGTCTTGATCGACTCGACCACCTACATCCCGGATCACATGGCCACAGAAGGCACACTCACTCGCCGTGAACCAACCGCCGAACAGCGCAGCGATATCGCGTTTGGTTGGCCGCTGCTGCGGCAAGTTGGCAGCCTCGACATTGGACAGGCCATCGCTGTCCGTGAGAAGGATGTGATTGCGGTGGAAGCTGTCGAAGGCACGGACCGCATGATCACCCGAGCTGGTGAACTCTGTCGCAAACGCGGTTGGACGCTGTTGAAAACGGCGCGGCCTGGCCACGATATGCGCGCGGATGTGCCGACCATTGGTGTTTCAACGATTGAGCACCTCCACGCAGCTGGTGGTGGCTGCATCGCGATCGGAGTCGGTCGCGTGA
>JASGCF010000169.1 GCA_030054275.1 Limnohabitans sp.
TCTCGGCGCTTGGTCCTGGCGGTCTCAACCGCAAGCGTGCGGGCTTCGAAGTACGCGATGTGCACATTTCGCACTACGGTCGTATTTGCCCAATTGAAACGCCTGAAGGCACAAACATCGGTCTGATCGCATCTCTTGGCATCTACTCGGCGATCGACGACTACGGCTTCTTGCAAACCCCATACCGCAAGGTCAAGGGCGGCAAGGTCTCGACTGAAGTTCAGTACCTTCGTGCAGACGAAGAGTTGAAGCGCGTGCTCGCGACCTCGGATGTGTTGAAGGGTGCGACCACCAAGGGCGACTCGAAAGCGCTCGAAGGCACCGTGCTCGCGCGCATCGACGGCGATCTTGCGGAAGTTCCTGCGGATCAGGTTGAGTATGTCGATGTGAGCCCGAAGCAGATCGTCGGCGTTTCTGCGTCGCTCATTCCGTTCCTTGAGCACGACGACGCAAACCGCGCGCTCATGGGTTCGAACATGCAGCGTCAAGCAGTGCCGCTGGTGAAGACCGACCCGCCATGCGTTGCGACGGGTATGGAAAAGGCTGTGGGCAATCACTCCGGCATGATCGTCACTGCGACGCGTGGTGGCACGATCACCTATGTCGACAGTGATCGCATCATCATCGACAACGCCGACGAGTATGTGCTTCGCAAGTTCGTCGGCCTGAACGAGCGCACCTGCCAGAATCAGCGTCCGGTTGTGAAACTTGGCCAGAAGGTGAAGGACGGCCAGATCATTGCCGACGGTGCGAGCACCAAGATGGGTGAACTTTCGATTGGTAAGAATGTGCTCGTCGCATTCAACACCTTCGATGGTTACAACTTCGAAGACGCCATCGTCATCAATCAACGCTTGCTCAAGGACGACACCTTCACCTCGATTCACATCGAGAGTTTCGAAGTCGAAATCCGCGAGACGAAGCTTGGTCGCGAAGAATTCACTCGCGACATTCCCAATGTGAGCGAGCGCGCCCTGCGCAACCTCGACGAAAACGGCGTGATCGCTATTGGTGCGCGCGTCGGCCCCGGCGACATTCTCGTCGGTAAGGTTTCGCCGAAGTCGAAGAGCGAATTGTCACCGGAAGAAAAACTTCTCCACGCGATCTTCGGTCGCGCTGGTGAAGATGTGAAGAACGATTCGCTTGAGGTCCCAGCGGGAACCGAAGGCGTCGTCATCGGAGCCAAGCGCTTCAGCCGCCGCATGCACCTCAGCGACGAGCAGAAGAAGCAACTGAAGAAGGACATGGCCGACTACGAGGCCATGATGGATCAGAAGCGCATCGATCTCTTCAAGAAGATGGTTGGCGAAATCAACCGCTTGCTTGGTGCTGAGATGGTCGACCCGTCCACCCGCCAGAAGGTCGGTGCCAGCGACATCCCTGAAGTCATCATCGAGCAGATCGACAACTTCAACGAGAAGTGGATGAAGGGCTCTGCAGAAGCCCGTGAGCAGGCCAAGGTTGTGTACGGCCAGTTCTGGCCGCGCATCATCGCAACCAATGCTGAGAAGGGTCGCAAACTCGACCACATGAAGCGTGGCGATGAACTCGCCTCTGGCGTGCTTGAAATGGTGAAGGTGTACCTCGCCACGAAGCGCACCCTGTCGGTCGGCGACAAGATGGCAGGCCGTCACGGAAACAAGGGTGTCATCGCCCGTATCGTGCCGGAAGAAGACATGCCATACATGGAAGACGGCACGCCAGTCGATGTGCTGCTCAACCCGCTTGGCGTGCCAAGCCGTATGAATGTTGGCCAGATCCTTGAAGTCCACCTCGGCTGGGCTGCGCAGGTGCTTGGATTCCAAGCAACGACGCCGGTGTTCGACGGCGCGCACGAAAGCGAAATCTTCACCGCGATCGACGAAGCAAACAAGCATGTCGAGAAGCGTCTTGCAGACTTCGCATCGACCGGCAAGGACCCTGGACAACCTCGGGAACTTCTCGCGCGGATGCCAGCGAATTGCAAGATTCAGTTGTACGACGGCCGCACTGGCGAGCCGTTCCATCAGCGCACCACGGTCGGCTTCATGTACATCTTGAAGTTGCACCACCTCGTCGACGACAAGATTCACGCTCGTTCGACGGGTCCATACAGCCTCATTACCCAGCAGCCGCTTGGTGGTAAGGCTCGCACCGGCGGCCAGCGCTTCGGTGAGATGGAAGTGTGGGCTCTTGAGGCGTACGGCGCAGCGTTCGTGTTGCAGGAACTCCTCACCGTCAAGAGCGACGATGTGGAAGGCCGCACCAAGATTTACGACTCGATGGTCAAGGGCACGAACACGCTTCAGGCTGGCATGCCTGTGGTCTTCGATGTGCTTTGCCACGAAATCAAGGGTCTCGGCATGAACATCCAACTTGAGAAGCAAACAACCGAGGCGAACATCCTGCTCTAAAGGCAGCGCGTTCGATCCTCTCTCAATGTGATTTGTTTCTCTCGATCGTCAGGAACAGAAGTGAACTCCCCCGCTCGGCCGCGATGGCCGCAGCAGGCAAATCAGGAAGGCAACCGCGATGTCTGACAGCGTCTACGACCGCGTGAATGACTACGGCTCCGTCAAGATCACCCTTGCAAGCCCGAACGACATCCGAAGCTGGAGCTTCGGCGAGGTCAAGAAGCCAGAGACCATCAACTACCGCACCTACCGCCCCGAGCGGGACGGTCTCTTCTGTGAGCGCATCTTTGGTCCCGAGAAGGACTACGAGTGCGGTTGCGGCAAGTACAAGGGTACGAAGTACAAGGGCATCATCTGCGATCGCTGCGGCGTCAAGGTCACGCACAGCCGCGTGCGTCGCAAGCGCATGGGCCACATCAACCTCGCTGCGCCGATCGTGCACATTTGGTTCTTCAAGGCGATGCCGTCGCGCCTTGGCAACCTCATGGCGATGAAGACTTCAGACCTCGAGAAGATCATCTACTTCCAAGATTATGTCGTCACCGATCCTGGTCAGACAGATCTTGAGCACAAGCAAGTGCTCACGGAAGACGAGTATCGCCAAGCCGTCGACAAGTACGGTACCGCGACATTCACCGCGATGATGGGCGCAGACGCCATTCGCGAGCTGCTCCAGCAACTCGATCTTGACAGCCTGTCGAAGGAGATCCGCGAAGATCTCGGCAACACCAAGTCGAAGCAGAAGCAGAAGGACCTTTCGAAGCGATTGAAGATCGTCGAACAAATCCGCGGTTCGCAGAACGAACCAAAGTGGATGGTCCTCGATGTGATTCCGGTGATCCCGCCAGACCTGCGACCGCTCGTGCTCCTCGAGAGCGGCAACTTCGCAACCAGCGATCTCAACGATCTCTATCGCCGCATCATCAACCGCAACAACCGACTCAAGAAGCTCATGGACCTCAATGCGCCCGAGGTCATCGTGCGCAACGAGAAGCGCATGTTGCAGCAAGCGGTTGACGCGTTGTTCGACAACGGCCGTTGCCGTCGCCCAGTGCTCGGTTCGTCGAACCGTCCGCTGAAGTCGATCACCGACATGATCAAGGGTAAGCAGGGTCGCTTCCGCGAGAACCTGCTTGGCAAGCGCGTCGACTACTCGGCGCGATCGGTCATTGTCGTTGGTCCAGAACTCAAGATCTGGCAGTGCGGCCTTCCCAAGAAGATCGCGCTTGAGTTGTTCCAGCCGTTCATCATTCGCAAGCTCAAGGAACACGGCCTCGCCGACACGATCAAGAGTGCCAAGCGCATGCTTGAGCGTCGCGATCCTGAGGTGTGGGACATCCTCGAACAGGTGATCAAGAATCACCCAGTCATGCTGAACCGCGCGCCAACCCTGCACCGCATGGGTATTCAGGCGTTCGAACCGGTGCTTGTTGAAGGCAACGCGATCAAGATTCACCCGCTCGTCTGCACTGGCTACAACGCGGACTTCGACGGAGACCAGATGGCAGTCCACCTGCCGCTCTCGGTCGAAGCACAGACCGAAACGCATGTGTTGATGATGTCGACCCACAACATCTTCAGCCCTGCGAACGGCAACCCGATCGTCAGCCCGTCGCAGGACATCATCATGGGCGTGTACTTCCTCACCTGCGCCCACGGTGACGCACTGAAGACGAAGCCGCGTCGCTTCAAGGACTTTGAAGAGGCCCTGCTTTCGTTCAACCTGCCTCATAGCGATCCACGCAAGATTTCGTTCCACGATCCAATCGAAGTGCGCCTTGCTCGCTTCAGCGAAGTCGTGAACGATCAGAAGAAGGCTGCGGAGCCGATGCCGGCGAACCGCCGCATCGTCACCACGATGGGTCGTCTTCTCTTCAGCGAAATCCTGCCCGATGGCATGCCGTTCTACAACTGCGCGCTTGGCAAGAAGGGCGCAGCGCGCGTCATCGACGACACCTTCGCTCGCAAGGGCAAGGCTGCGACCATTGACTTGCTCGATGCGATGAAGCAAACCGGCTTCCGCTACTCGACCGTCTCTGGTTTGTCGTTCGCCATCACCGATCTTCGCATTCCAGCCGAGAAGAAGGCTCTTCTTGATGCAACGCAGAAGAAGGTCGATCGCGTGGAGAAGGCGTACCAAGCCGGTGCGATCACCGAGCGCGAGCGTCACAATCAGCTCCTCGACCTGTGGCAACAGTGCCGCGCAGAAGTCACCGCGAAACTTGTCGACGCACTCAAGAAGGATCGTCGCGACGGGAACGGTGCCGAGACCTCGATCGAAAAGGAAGAGGGCGCCAAGTACCTCAACCCTGTGTATCTCTTCTCTGACTCGGGCGCGCGCGGTAATGTGAGCCAGATGCAGCAGCTCGCTGGTATGCGCGGCCTTATGGCCAAGCCAAGCGGCGAGATCATCGAGACGCCGATTCGCGCGAACTTCCGCGAAGGTCTCTCGATGCTTGAGTACTTCTCATCGACCCACGGCGCGCGTAAGGGTCTTGCCGACACCGCGCTCAAGACAGCAGACTCGGGTTACCTCACACGCAAGTTGTGCGATGTGGCGCAATCTGTCGTCGTGCTTGAGGACGATTGCGGCGCCCCAGGTGGTATTCCAAAGAAGGCGATTTACAAGGGTGAAGAGGTTGATGTTCCACTGCGCGATTGCATTCGCGGTCGTACCAGCGTGGAAACCATCATCAACCCGATCACCGATGAAGTCATCGTCAAGCGCAATGAAGTCATCACCGACGACATCGCGCGTCGCATCGAAGATCTCGGCCTTTCGAGCGTCTATGTGCGCTCGCCACTCACCTGCTCGACCGCGCGTGGCGTGTGTGCCAAGTGCTACGGTCAAGACATGTCGACGGGCAAGCCTGTCGAAATCGGCATGGCTGTCGGCATCATCGCGGCACAGTCGATTGGTGAACCCGGTACGCAGCTCACCATGCGTACCTTCCACACGGGTGGTATCGCAGCGCGCGGTATTCTCGACAACTCGTTCAAGAGCGCTGCTGGCGGTACCGTCCAGTTGCGCGACTGTATGGAAGTGCTTGTCGCCAATGAGGACGGCACCAAGACGATGGTCGCGCTCAAGCGCAACGGCGAAATCTTGGTTGTCGACGCGCAGGGTCGTGAACTCGAGAAGTTCAAGGTTCCGTACGGCGCACAACTCTTCGCGAAGACCGGCGATGTGGTGAAGAAGGGTGCAGTGCTCTGCGAATGGCAGCCGCACGCCACGCCGATTCTTGCCGAGAAGTCGGGTATCGTCCGCTTCAAGGACCTCGTGGAAGATGTCACCTTCCGCATGGACACCAAGAAGGGTGCGGGCGAGACGGCAGAGATGATCGTCATCGAGCACACCGGCGAGAAGCATCCGCAGATCACGGTCGAAGACGACAACGGCAACATTCTCGACTTCCACCACTTGCCTGCCAAGGCTCGTATCGAAGTGAAGGATGGCCAGCGCATTGCGCAGGGCCAAATGCTTGCTCGTCAGCCGAAGGAAGCCGCGCGTTCTGCAGACATCGTCGGTGGTCTCCCCCGCGTCACCGAAATCTTCGAGGCTCGTATTCCGAAGGACCCGGCTGTCATGGCTGAAATCTCGGGTCGCGTCGAGCTTCACTCGGATAAGCGCAAGGGCAAGATGACCATCCGCGTGGTCAGCGATGCTGGCCTCGAGCACGATCACCATGTGCCACAGGGCAAGGCCCTGCTCGTGCACACCGGCGACCGTATCGAAGCAGGCGACCCACTCACCGAAGGTCCACACATTCCAGCGGACATTCTCCGCATCAAGGGTGAAGACGCGCTGTATGTGTACATGTTGGACGAAGTCCAGAATGTGTACCGCGCGCAAGGCGTGCCGATCTCCGACAAGCACATCGAAGTCATCCTTCGCCAGATGCTTTCGAAGGTGCGCGTCTCGAGCCCAGGCGATAGCGAGCTGTTGCCGAACGAAGTCGTCGACAAGTTCCAGTTCCGCAATGTCAACGATGAGCTCGCACGCAAGATGCGCATCGAAGACGCGGGCGGTACGAGCTTGCCGGTGGGCTCGCTTGTCGACAAGGATGAGATCCGCGAGGCGAATGCGCTTGCCGAGGCCGAAGGTCAAGCTGCGTGCAAGACCAAGAAGCCAAAGCCAGCGACTGCGAAGACGCTGCTCCTTGGTATCACCAAGGCATCCCTCCAAGCAGAGAGTTTCTTGTCGGGCGCAAGCTTCCAAGAGACCACCAAGGTGCTCACCGAAGCTGCTCTCAAGGGCGCTGTCGACGGCCTCCTTGGTCTCAAGGAGAATGTGCTGCTTGGTCACCTCATCCCTGCAGGAACCGGCTTCGAGGCATACTCGAAGGCGAAGGTCAAGCGGCTTGTCGATGTCTCGGAGTTCGACGACGAGGCACAGGCAGCCATGCTCGACCAAGCTGCGATGGAAGCCGAGGCACTTGGCGCAGAGCGCCGCAGCGGCGAACCTGTGACCACCGTCAAGGATCGGTTGGCGAGTCAGTTGACGAGCCAGAGCGCCCCTATCGGTAGCGGTATGGGCGACACGCTCTGATTCGCGTCCCAAAGCGAGGGAGCAAGAGCCACGCGCGTGAAACTATCTTGAATCACAGGCCCAGCACACGCTGGGCCTGTGTACTTTCGCCGTCAGCCCATTCCAAGAGAACCCTCGGATCGAGAGCCCTTGAATGGAGAGCCCTTG
>JASGCF010000170.1 GCA_030054275.1 Limnohabitans sp.
ACGAAACTCCTTTTCGTCGACGCGCTTTGCCTTAGCCTAGCCCGGAGCCGCCCCCGGAGTCGCCCCACGAGCGAGCGATCCATGCAAGGAGCTCCTCACATGGAAGAAACGACGCTGAAGTACTACTCCGATCGATACCGTCCCGCGTACAAGACCGTGCGCCTTCTGATTGGCCTCGGAACGGCGACCAAGGTCGTCGGATGGGTGCTCGGGCTCGGATATATCGCGGCCGGCATGATCGTCATGACGCTTGCCAACTCAAGGAACGCACCGTCGGCCATGACGCTCGTGTCGACTGCCATCGGCGCGATCCTCGTCGTCTTCGCATGCCATCTGCTCGGGTCGATCATCGCGGCGTTTGGGTTCCTTCTCCGCGCCACGACCGACTCCGCGCTGCACGGCGCTCGAGCGCTTGCGCCCGATGATGCGCAACGCGCACTCGCGCAGTGCGACCCATGAGCGTGTGCCGGCGCGAACCTCTACTCTCCCAGGCTCGAGCCGCACGGACCTGCGCAGCGCATGCAGTTCAGCACATTCCCTCAACGAGGTCAACCAGCAGTCGCACGCCATAGCCTGTGGGTCCTGCAACGCAGAGGTCGCTGGCGGCTTCGCTGTTGGCGACACCTGCGATATCGATGTGCGCGAACGGCACGCTCTTGTCGACGAAGAAGTCGAGGAACGCGGCACCCTGAATCGGATGCGCGAGGCGCGACGGATTCGAATTGATGATGTCGGCGTGCTGACTCTTCATGTGGTCCTTGTGCTCTTTCCAGAGCGGCAAGCGCCACACTTTTTCGCCCGTCCGCTCTGAGCTCGACTCAATCGCGTCACGCAGTTTCGCGTCGTCGCAGAAGTAGCCCGCGCTCCACGAGCCCAGCGCCGTCACCACGCCGCCCGTCAGCGTCGACAACTCGACCATCGCTGTCGGCTTGTACTTCTCGCAGCCGTACGAAATCGCGTCGGCAAGCACAAGACGCCCTTCCGCGTCGGTGTTCGTCACTTCGACCGTCGTTCCGTTGTACATCGTGATGATGTCGTCGGGTCGATACGCGTTCGAACTCACCATGTTTTCCGCAGCCGGGAAGAGCGCCACCACATGGATCGGCAGCTTCGCATGCGCGATCGCGTGCATCGCGCCAAACACCGCAGCGCCGCCGCACTTGTCGTACTTCATCCCCTTCATGCCGTTGTTCACCTTCAGCGAGTAGCCGCCGGTGTCATATGTAAGCGTTTTGCCCACAAGCGCGAGCGTCTTGCCGCGCGCTTTCGCGCTCGTGCGCTTCGGCTTGTACTCAAGAATCGCGATGAGACTCTTCTCGTCGCTGCCTTGGCCAACCGCGACGATGCCGCCCATGCCAAGTTTCTTCGCATCGTTGAACGAGATCAACTTGAAGGTCAATCCCGCAGCGCGCGCGAGTTTCTTCGCTTCGCCTGCGAACCAATTCGGCGTGCAAATATTGGGTGGCGTCGCGGCGATACGACGCGCTTCATTCACGCTGGCCGCGATCTCAAGTCCGCGCGCGAAACCTTCACCAAACGCTCCGTCGCCAGCGTCGATCGCAAGCGAACCCGCGCGCGCGACGCGTTGCGTGCTCTTGCCATCGAACATGTCGACGCGCCAATTCGCAAGGCCCATGCCTTCGCCCATCGACTGCGCAAGTTCACGCGCCTCGCGTGCTCCGAACAATCCGCCGAACGCAAGTCGCGCCTTCGCGATCTTCATACGCTCGAGTCCGCGCACAAGTCGCGCGCCCGCGGTGCGTGCTGATTTCGCGCTGAATTCGGCCTTTTTCCCAAGACCCACGATCACTGAGCCGTCGCTCGCCGCGGTTGTCTCGCCCAGCTCGGCGCGGAAACTCGCGGCCGAAACCGCGGCGTCACGCGATGCATTGCGATCGCTCTTCGCAAGTGCGCGGTCGTCAGAGAAGGTTGCGAAAATGGCTGGCGCTTTCGGCGCACGCGAGATCGTGATGCGGTCGTACATGCAAACTCCGAATTGCCTCGGTCAAAAGTGCAAGGGATGTAAAAGCGAACTCAAGCGCGCAGCGCAGATGGATCTTCACCGCGCTCGATCGCTTCAATTTTGTGCAAGCGTCGCAGGTGGCGCCCGCCATCAAACGGCGTATGCACCCATGTGTCGACGATGCGCTTCACCAGTGTGTGACCCAGCAGATCTGCCGAAAGACACAGCACATTCGCGTCGTTGTGTGTGCGTGAAAGTTGCGCAGAGAGTTCGTCTTGCGCAAGCGCTGCGCGAATACCGCGAATCTTGTTCGCAGCGATGCACATACCAATGCCGGTGCCACAGATGAGAATCGCGCGCTCTGCTTCGCCGCGCGAAACTTTGATGCACGCCGCATACGCGCTATCTGGATAGTCGGTCATCGCGCCAGACATCTCACTGATCGGCTCAACCTCATGGCCGTCGGCTTTCAAGTGCGCGATAAGAGCTTGTGTCGCGACAGCACCACGGTGGTCGCATCCGAGAGCAATCTTCATGGTGAAAGCATCCCCGCGAGACGGGTTGGAATCAACTGGCAGAATTGCTCCGCCAAACGGTCGTAGGCGCGCTGTCCGAGCCCGATCGGATCGGCAACATCACCGTTCGGATCAAGAGGCTGAATTCGTGCGGCGAGTTCTGGCTGATCTGCGACAAGGGCTTGCGCCCGCGCGACATGCGCCGAGGTCATCCCCAGCACAAGGTCGGCCTTTCGGATCATCTCGGCTGTGAGACGCTTCGCGTGATCGGGCACTGGCGCACCCATACGCTCCAGCACAGCGACGGTCTCTTCGCTTGTTGGTTCACCCGCAAACGCTGCGACGCCAGCCGACACGAACAATACATCTCCGAGTTCTTTGGGCAGTTGGCGTTTTTCGAACAGATGCTGCGCAATCCCCTCCGCCATCGGCGATCGGCAAGTGTTTCCGGTACAGACGAAGAGAACTGTGCGCATGGAAGCTCGAAATCGAGACTCAAAACGGGGGCAAGGATTCGCGAAGGTCGAAATGGTAACGATCCACGCGCTTCCCCGCGAAGACGCGCTCTCATCTCGTCATCGCTGTTTTTACGGCGAACATCGCGGCGTTCGTCTCCGCGGCGCCGGTCTCTGCACTGCTGGCGCGAGACGCTCTGCCTTGGTTCTTGCGGGAGTCCTCATTCAGGCTCGTAACTCTCCGCCTCATCTTCCCAACCGGCGGGAGGCTCGCGCTCTTGCAGGATCTGCTCTGCGCGCACGAGATCTCCGCGACGAATCATCACAGACACAAGGCCTGGTGCCTCGGCGCGCAACTGCGCTGTCAAGCCACCGAGCACAGTCGCAGGAATGCCTTCGCGCTGCAGTTCGCCAACCAACAGCAACGCAGAGAGTTCGTCTGGAAATCGAGCAAGAACGATGGACTCGCGAGGATCGGCCATCGGGTTTAGGCCAACTCCGCAGCGCCTTCGGATTGTTCAAATCGGGCGGTGCTTTGCGCATCCTCGGGAACTTCTTGCGGCACATACGGATCGCCTGTTTCCGTGAAAATGCGCCGGCAACCGGGGCATTCTTGTACGCGACGCTCACCCACAAGCACTGCGTCGCAGGGCGAACTGCACGCGGGACATTTGCCCTTCAGAAGTGCGCCCCGCGCCACAGATCGCTCAAGGCCGCGCATCCCGAGGTACACCAACCGAACCCCGACGACGACGAAGATCGATGAAATCATGAGCACGATCGGTACCAAGGGGTAGATGATCGTGAATGCAAATGCCACGAAAAACGCAGCGATAAACCCAAAGAGGGCGGCAAGCGGATAGATCTCATTGAAGCCGCGCAGGAATCGGTAGACCATGGGCGCAGGGTATTCGCGCGCCGTGCACCAACGCACGCTTCTTGCGAGAATTCCTCTCTGAAATGCGACCGCACGAGCAATGCCAGCCCGCCGCCCCTTTCCCCAACGGGCTGTACACTGCGCCGCGCAACATACGACTGGCTGCGGGCTAGCCGTTGCGCGTCGGCCTTCGTTTGTCGACGGAATGGATCAGTAGGCCTGTGCACAGCGCGCGTCTTCGTCGCGTGTGCAAGATGCTCGTTGAAGGAACCCCATGAAGCTCATTTGTGATCGTCTTTCGTTGTCGGATGCGCTCACCATGGCCAGCGGCGTTGTGGCATCGCGTACACCGCGTCCGGTGCTGCTGTGCCTCAAGTTGGTCGCGAAAAAGTCAGCCGAAGGCGGCGTGCTTCAAATCAGCGCCACCGATGGCGAGATCGGCCTTGTGGTTTCGGTCCCAAATGTCGACATCAAGGAAGAAGGCGAAGCACTCATCCCTGCGGACAAACTGAACCAGATCGTGCGCGCGTGCGACGATTCGACGCTGTCGATCTCGGTCGATCGAACGCTCGCGACAATTTCGACAGAGAGTTCCACTTTCAAGGTGTTTGGATACGAACCGCGCGAGTTTCCAGGTGTTCGCAAAATTGGCGAGCGCACCGACTTTGAGGTCGATGCTGGCACGCTGCGCCGCTTGATGACGCGCACCATTTTCGCGACAGCGCGCGAAGACACGCGATATGCGTTCAACGGCGTACTTGTGGAGCGCAAGAAGGCACAGTTGCAACTGGTCGCGACAGACGCGCGCCGCTTGGCGATCGCACGCGGAAGTTGCAAAGGTGGCGATGGCGATTCGGTGTTCATCGTGCCCACGAAGGCACTCAACGCGCTCATGCGATTGCTCACGGATCCAGATTCGACGGTGCGCATTGCTCGCGACGGCAATCAAGTGGTCTTCGCTGTTGGCGATGTGACCGCTGGAGCCACGCTCGTTGCGAACATCGACGAGCGCAACTTCCCGCCGTTTAATGACGCGATTCCGAAGGATCACGATCGCCGCGCCACCTGCGACGCAGCCGAACTTGGCAGCGCGATTCGCCGCGCAAGCCTTCTGACCAACGAAGAGTCGAAGGGTGTGCGCATGAGCTTTGCTGGCAAGCAACTCACGCTCACAAGCCGCGCGCCTGAGATGGGCGAATCGGAAGTGCGCATCGACGGCATTGCCTACCAAGGCGAACCGATCGATATCGCGTTCAACCCGACCTTCATCCTCGATGTGCTCAAAGTCATTGACAGTGAGCAAGTGGTGATGGAGATGAAGGGCCCGAATTTGCCAGGCGCGATCAAAGTGGGCGCAGACTTCACCTATGTGGTGATGCCAGTCAGCCTTCGATAAGTAAGCACGACGGGGTTTGCCTAGGTGAGCATCGAATTCTCGACTCCGTGAGCAGTATGGCTCAGTGAGGGTTTTTCTCACGGAGACTCGGAGCGCGCCACGAAGCCCGACTGTCTACTGCAAGAATCGGAGAGTAGATTCATCCTTCGGGTTTGTACCTGAGCGCTCGCTACTGACCTTCGCGACCGAATCGCCGCGAGCTGAACTGGCGTCGATCACGCCAGAGGGAGCGAAAATCTTGAGCATCACAAACACAACCGCCGCCCACGCAATGTGGACGGCGGTCGTACATTCGAACCACACGCTGAGAAACTCCAGCGCGATGTCTGTCCATGACTGCGCGGCGATTACTTCTTGTACTTGACCGAGCAACCGTACGACTTCGTCTCGCTTGGCGAAACCTTCTCGCCAGCCTTCAACTGCGTCACTGCATTGACGACATAGTTCGTCTTCGCTTCACCCGATGGGCTGTCGTCGATCGCGCCCGAATAGACCAGCACGCCGTTCTGGTCGATCACATAGCAGTGCGGCGTGGTGCGTGCGCCGTACATTTGACCAACCTTGCCTTCTTCATCGAGAAGCGCAGGAATATCGAGCTTGTGCGACTTGAGGTATTCAGCGGTCTTCTTCAAACTGTCTGGCTGCGCTGCGCTTGAGTTGATCGCGACATACACGACATCTTCAAACTGCTTCTGGCATCCCTTGAGCGTGTCAGCCACGATGCCATCTTCACACACGCGCACACACACTGGGCAGTTTGGGTTGACCCATTCCAACACCACGACCTTGCCCTTCGCATCGGAGAGCGACCAATCCTTGCCATCGGTCGTCTTGAGCGTGAAATTCGGCGCTGCTTCACCGATTTTTGCTGCGGAGGCAGCCTTCTCGCCCTTCTCACCCTTCGCGCGCTTGCCCTCGCCCTTCTTCGATGTGCCGAGAGCGTTGCCACTCTTGCCATCTTGCGCCGGTGCTGCTGGCTGCGCGCTCTCAACGCCCTGCGGCGCTGCAGGCGTCTTTGGATCGTCGAGCACCACGGTGTTCGCTGCGAATGCGGTCGCCGATGCTGCGAGGGAAACTGCGAGAACGATGCTGAAATAATTCTTCATACTGAGACTCCGAAATGGTGATTGAAACACGAACAATGTGGTTTGAACTGAACTCAAGTGATCTTGAAGCCACCTGAGCGAGAGACAGATCTCACTTGGACGGCGTCGACGAAGCGTCCTTGACCTTTGGAACAGACAGCCGAAACGAATGAGCGACCCCGTCATTGCCTATCACGATGCCACCAACCTCAAGTGGCCGACCAAGGGAACTCTCCCGAGAAATCGCCAGTGGCACGAGCAACGCTCCACCCTGATTCCCGCTTGGGTTGTCTGGCTTCGACTCTGCGAGGTAGCCCGATTCGAGCAAGACGCCAGGCGTATCGAAAGGAATGAAACGAAGCGCACCGCCTCCGCCAGTTTCGATGCGCAAGGTTGCGCTCTCGTTGGCGACATCTTCAAGGGCGACTTTCCATGAGGCCGGAATCGGCTTCGGGACGCGGGCCAACGACGCGGCGAGTTCTTTCGCGGCCGCAGCATCACTCGCGACTGGCTTCAGAAGATCCACCGTCGCAGTGTTCTGCCCCATCAGGCAGACTCCACGACACACAAGCCAACGGGTCGCGACCTTCACGGACAGTCCGTCTGCTGGAAGTTCCGCAGGCAGCGTGACGGGCACAGACAGCGTCACACGATTTTCGTAACCGAAGGTGGTTTCCCCGTGAGTAAAGACCGTGGGCACAGGAAAATCGATCGCAGGCTTTTGCGCTGCGTTCACGGGTACTGTGCAACCAGTTGGCAGTTCCAACGCGATGTCGGTTGGAGAAC
>JASGCF010000171.1 GCA_030054275.1 Limnohabitans sp.
ATGCCAAAGTATGGCTTCCTCGATCGATCTCGCTCGTCCATCGTGTAGCAGACGTGTGTGACCATTGACGGTTTCGATCAACCCGATGCCCCACAACGGCGGCGTACGCCACTCCCGGCCGGTCGCGTCGCCATCGCGACGATGATCTGCGAGGCCATCGCCCATGTCATGGAGCAAGAGGTCTGTGAACGGATGAAACTCGACATTGCGAAGCGAATCAATCGGACTTGAACTATCAGTCCGAAGCGTAGTCATATGACACTTCGTGCAGCCGAGCTCTTGAAAGTGCGCAGCACCCTGACCCACGATCGAGAGACTTGTCGCATCCGAAGGCAAGCGCTGCGCGGGAACGGCAAGCGCACGTACATAGTGTGTCAGTCGCGTGACTTTGTGTGCGTCGACTTCTGGCGCACCACCGGATGCCGCTGCGCGCGCGTCCGTCTGTGATTCCGTGTGATTCTCGAGAGGATGCCGAGGATTCGTGAGCCCCATATCACCTTGCAGCGCAGCCATGACTTGCGATTCAAGCGTAGTCTGCGAGGCCTTCCAGCCGAAGCGACCGATGCGCGTGATTCCCGACGCTTCTCGCACCTGGTGTACGCGGCCTGACACACCATCCCCGTCACGATCGTCAGGATCAGCGAGCGCTTGAATCGCAGCGTCTGGAATACCCTCAAGAAGTCCAAGCCCGATCAACTGCGGTCCAACTCGCATCGAAAGACGAACCTCACCGAGCGGGCCATACGCGGGCTCCATCAACTGCACATCGAACTGTTGGAGAGGTTGCGAAGTGCCATCGGGATACGTGAAACCGATCTGTCGCGGCACCGCACGGATTGTCACTTCAGCGCGAACGCCCTCGATCGCTTGATCTTGCAACTGGCTTCCGTAGATCGGATGAGCAGCACCGTCCGCATCGCGCGGGCTCACAAACACAACGCTCCCGCGACCAACTCCAATCTCCTCAAGTGGCGGCAAGCCACGGCCATCCTCTTGATGACACGCACTGCAAGAACTCGCCGCAAAGTGTGGGCCGAGCCCGTCGCGGCCGTCGGCGCTCGCGGGCGCAGCAACCCAGTTCTCACGAAAAAACGAGTTTCCAACACTGAATGCACGACGATCTTCGCGCGACAGGGTCGGAAGCGAAAGACTAAACGCATGTGCACCGTCGACGGATACTGTGAGAGTTCCACCGAGCCTGCTCGAATGCCTCGGCGGGTCGTGCGACAACTGCGCGATTTGAGAAGCCAGCGCAACAACCAGTAGTTCTGACATAAGTATTGCGAGTAGCGCACTCATCCCTGCGGCTCCGATGGAACTTCAATACCCATCAACTTCGCTGTGCGCGAGATCTCTTCACCAAGTGTCTCGATCGCATCGAGCGCAGCAGAGAGCTTTTCGCGCTCTGGCGTGTCATCAGCCATGCGAATCGCGCGATCGAAGGGTGCAGGCATCGCATCAATTGCGATGACCGCTCGATCGAGCGCTTGGGCGAGTCGATCTGCCGTCGCCGCATCTTTGGTGCGTACGAAATCAAGCAGCCCACCCCCGTTGGACCCACGAATGACCAGTGCAACACCGCGAATGTTGGCGCGAAAGTCGAGATGTGTGGTATCGCTGAAGCAACTGTGTTCCTCTTCTTGATCTCGGGTTTCAAGCGCAACAGCCAATCGCTCGCCCGACATTTCGAATCCCGTCAAGAGACCTGGGCCAACGAACATCGCACGCAACGCTTTCGGATCTTGCTCGAATCGCCGACGATAGTTGTCTGTATCCGGAGCCCACACACGAGCAAGCCGAGCGAGGTCTTCGCAAAGAAGATCCGTGATTTCCAGGAGATACTCGCGGCGACGGTCGGCATACGACGACACGTCATCGAGATAGTCTGCGTAGCTGCGATTGCCGGGTCCAGTTTCCGACCGATCACGGCCCCACAGCATGAACTCAATCGCGTGCCAGCCCGTGCAGACATTTGTTTCACCACCGCGTTGGTTGTGCAACTTCAAGATCGCGCGACCGAGGGCTGGGTACTTCGCGCGATCGCGGATGATGCCCGTGGTGGCAGTGTCGCTCTCGGGTTCGATGTAGGACTCGTCGACAGGCCACGCGTTGATGAATGTCTCAGTGCCGCCGCGCGTCGAATCGATCGGGCCATTCCCAAAGCGAAATGTCTCGGTTCGTCCGTAAATCTCGCGCGCCGCGATCCATGCTTCACGAGCGCGCATCAGCAACGCTTCATTGGGGGTGGCGCAGAATGCCTGTATTGCTGCACGCATTTCATCAGCCGCAGTCGACGCATTCTGGTACTCGTGATGCGCCAGTTGCGCATAGTTTCGCACGCAGGCCTGTTCGACATCGCGTATCGACGCATTGTTCACGACGATTGCTGCAGGTTGCGCTTGGGTGCGCGGCGAAGGGTCTGCCGTGACGTCAGAACACCATCGAGCGAGAACCATTGCGGCAGCGAACTCAGCGACGGCGATCATGCAGGACTCCGTTCGATAGGCGCGCACAGGACGCGGGGCACGAAGACTAACCGCGTCATCTGCGGCGGAATCACCCTGCACTCGCGATCGAACGTAGCCTGCACGAGGCATTTACACTTAGGCAACAGAAGCCAACGAGCCTCTTCCCCCATGCTGACGACCTCTCTGTGCGCCGCGATTGCGTTGACCGCCACGACCCCGCCCCGCGCGACGGTAGATCGATCCAAACAATCGGTGGCCGCAACTGCATTGGGCGCGGTTTCAACCGACTTCGCGACCGTTATGGCCGAAATGGACCGCGCGCGCCGCGAACTTCAAGAGCGCGTCACACCGTCGATCGTGACGGTGAACACCTACATCAAGGTGCCTGAAGGAGTTGCGTTCGAGGGCCGTTGGCAAGTTGCCGACGAATCACCGTTTCCGGGCTACGCCCGCGAGAAAGTCGCGAGCGGCATTCTCCTCGACGACAAAGGCACGATTCTCTGCTGCCGGGACCCACTGACCCTCGATGGTGACACCTTCGCAGAGGTGTACGAGATCGACACTCCGACCGGAGCGCGATTTGAGTGCGAACTGGTCGCGAGTGAGCCCACGATCAATCTTGGCATTTTGCGGGTGAAACTTGCGGAAGGCCAGACACTCGGCGATCTCGTGCCCGCAACCATCGGCAAGGCCGACACCGTGCAACTCGGCGACACCGTGTTCGCAGCAGCCGACCCCTTCGGAAGCGCGCGCACATTCTCGCAAGGCACCGTGATGGCTCTCCCAACGGCCTCTTGCTACCAGGCCGATCTCACCGGTAGTTTCATTCATTCGAGCATGTCTATTGCCCCCGGCGCGATCGGCGGAGCACTCGTGAATGCGAAGGGAGAAGTCGTCGGAATTCTTGTACCGCCGCCATCCACGGATCGCACCGTCCGACCAGACCCACATCCCTACGTCACCTACGCGCTGCAAATCGACACGGCGCTTGGCGTTGGGCAAGCGCTCATTGAGAAGCGGTCGAATCACTCGCCATGGGTTGGTTTCTCTGTACTTTCGCAAGCGGAACTGAGGGAACGCGTACGCGACGGTGCAAAGTTCGACGGGATGGCCAAGCCAAACATCGGCATTTATGTCGATGATCTCTACGATCCGAGCCCAGCTGCAAAGGCTGGCATTCGACGCGGTGATTTCATTCTTGAGATCAACGGCCGCAAGATCGCGAGCGTCGTCGACTTCCAACAGTCGCTCTACTACTTCAGTGGCTCGACGGTACCTGTGCGCTACTTCCGTGACGGCAAGGAACTCCTCGCGATGGTGACCATCGAAAGGCGACCTGTGAACGCGAATCGACCGTGACGCGACATGGACTGCATCGACATGAGGTCATATCGATGAAGTCGCGTGCTGACGGGACGCACACGATTCCAAAATGAACTCTCAATGATTGCCATATGTTGCGGGCGATCAATGCACACGATCGTTTGACGATGCGTTGACGAATCTCACAAGTGGGATTCACACGGTGAAAAGACGCGCTTAGCGCTTGCGCAGGAGAGTCCTCGCGCTTCGCGCTTGTCGCCGAAGCGGTGTCTTTGTTCCAAGGAATGTGCACATTCGTAGGAGTCCTGCCTCACATGCGTCCCACCTTCATCCTCTGCTCTGCTGCGCTCGTCAGCACCAACGCCTTCGCGCAAACCGCGATCGTCACTGGTCCCTCGTCATCCGCCACTCCATATGTCTTGCCCGTCGGTAGCGCCATCACCGATCTCGTTTCGATCATCACCGTCGGCGACTCCGTTGCTGGTTACACCATGTACGGGCTCCCTGACGGCATGGGCGCTATCGCTGGTTCGACTGGCACTTTCGACCTCTACATCAACCACGAGATTGGCGCTACAACTGGCGGCGCTCGTCGTGCACACCAACCAGTTGGTGCAACCGGCGGTGCGTTCATTAGCGGCTGGAATGTCGACAAGGCTGATTTCCGTGTGAACAGCGGCGCCGACACCATCACTTCACTGCAGACCGTCACCAACGGCACGGGCGGCACGCTGTACAACTTCCAGCGCTTCTGCTCTGGCGAGATTCCAGCAGCCGTCGGTCTCTACAACGCAACGACTGGCAAGGGTACGCAGAACCGCTTCTACCTCACTGGTGAAGAGGGTGGTACTCCAGGCCGCGGAATTGCCACAGACATCGCGACCGGCGTCGGCTACCAGATGACCGCGCTCGATGCGTCGGCTGGTTCATGGGAGAACATCGTCGTTCGCCCGTACGAGAGCGACACCACTGTGGCGATTGCACTCTCTGACGGCGGCGCGAATCGCGTCTTCCTCTATGTGGGTACCAAGCAAGACTCGGGGAACCCAGCCGAGCGCGCTGGCCTTCTCAACGGCACTTCGTACGGCATCCAAGTGCAGGTCAAGGGCGCGAATGTCACTTCGGAAAGCCGCGACTTCGCCCTGAGCACTGCGGCACCAGCTCGCTACACCGGCACCTTCACCCTCGCTGCTGGCGGCACCGCTGCTGGCACGACCTTCCTCCGTCCAGAAGACGGCGCGTGGGATCCTGCAAACCCAACCGACTTCTACTTCGTGACGACCGACCGCATGAGCATCACCTCGGGCGGCGCTGCGCAGTCGAGCGGTAGCCGTCTCTACCGACTTCGCTTCAACGACATCAACAACGTGCTCGCAGGCGGCACCATCGAAGCGCTCATCGAAGGCACGGGTTCGTACCCCAAGGCGATCGAGATGGGCGACAACCTCTGCGTCATCAACACGATCCAAGGCGGTACGCGCGTCTTCATCACCGAAGATCCAGGTAACAACCCGCACTCGGCGCGCACTGTCATGTACGACGTGGCAACCGACACCGCGACTGTGATCCTTGATTCCGATCGCACGCGCTTCGGCGGTTGGAACTCCAACGGCTCCGGTGGTTGGACCAACCAAGCGGCAACCGCACCGTTCAATCAGGATGAAGAGATGTCGGGCAACTTTGAAGCGACCGAGGTCTTTGGTCGCGGCTGGTTCATCCAGAACCTCCAGGCGCACTACAGCCTCGCTGCGCCGCTGGTCGAAGGCGGCCAGATCTACGCCTACTTCTGCCCAGAATGCGTTGGCTCGGTTCGTGAAGACCTCTCATCGCCGCTCGACGCTGTCGTCGACGCAGAAGACTTGGCGGAACTTCTGAACAACTGGGGTTCGACCGGACGTTCCGACATCAATCGTGACGGCTCGACCGATGGCGCGGATCTCGCTGCACTGCTGTCGGCGTGGACGGCTGGCTGATCGCGATCATCACTCTGAAAGCACGAGCTGCAACCTGAAACAGCACACGCACCTGTCGCAATCACGCGGCGGGTGCGTGTGTTTTTGCATCGCGTCGCGCCCTCAGCGGATCGCTGTGCAACGCGGACCACGTCATCACTTCTGTTCAGTTTGCCAACCGTAGAGAATCCAGCCCATGGCTGCGCGGTCGGCTTCGGTCCAGCGGTCATCCCACATGTAGCGATTGAGCGGACGGAATGCCTTGTCAGCAGCGCGCTCAAGTCGCAGATGTGTCGCGCGGTCTGCATCGGTTGCAGTTCCGTCCGCCAACTTGCGGCCGTACGGCAGCAACTCCTTCGAGATCTGCACGTAGCGCGCGCTCATCGAGCGGAACTGCTTGAACTTCCCGTCTTGCGCGAGTTTCTTGTACGGCTCATCGCCCGCCACAATCTTCACCTCGGCCGGCGCGGGCAGATTGAGTTCTCGCACCACCTCGTCTAGAAGCGCGGCTTCGGTCGCCGGATTCTGCGGAGCGAAGGTCTCTGCGCTCTCGGCGGCGTCCGCAACCACGACTTCGGCGGAAGGCATCTCGACGCCGTCCGCTTGAGGCGTCTTCGCAGACGCGACGGCTTCTTTGCTTGCCTGCGTCGCAGGTGCGGTTGAAGCTGACTTCGGTTTCGCTGCGGCACCGGACGCACTCGACGCACTCGACGCACTTGACGCACTCGACGCAGCCGCTGCAGCAGGCTCATCGGACGCAACCTGCTCGTACACAGAGGCGTTGTAATTGCGCCCATCGCCACAACCTGTCAGCACGATCGTCGCGAGCGCAACGCACGGGACCGTGCGCATCATTGGAACATCCCCGGCACCATCTTGCGGCGCAGCCACTCGTAATCAGAGCCAGGCCAGTAGATGCCGTTCTGCGGACGAGTCATGAAGTCATCGATCACATCCTGTCGCGCCATGTGGCGGTACGACAGCACGGATCCATCCGCAAACGACACATTGAAGTGCCCAGGATGCCACGGCGCGATCTTGTCGATCCAAATGCCGTTGCCAGAAACATCGATGCCGAAGCCATTGATGTTGTAACCGCGATGGTCGTACTCCAAGGCCGTCATCAGCGTTTCCGATGGCAGCGGAATCTTGCCCATCGTGTTCACTTGCCAGTTCTGTGGACCGTTCCACATGAAGCCTTCACCCGTCGAGATGAAGGCGTTCAGCGCGTAAGTCCGCATGCGCGTGTTCCCAGCAGCCGTCGTTGCACCGGCTGGCGGCGACTTAAATGGATCAAACGGGCTCTTGTAGATCGAGAAGTTCCCGACA
>JASGCF010000172.1 GCA_030054275.1 Limnohabitans sp.
CCCCGACCGTCCGGAAACGGCCGAAGAGATCATCCGACTGCTCGACCTCGCGCCCCACCCCGAAGGCGGGTTCTACCGCGAGATGTGGCGCGACCGCCCCGCCGACGGCTCGCGCGGCGCGGGGACTTCGATCTACTTTCTGCTTCCGGGCGGCGTTGTGAATCGTTGGCACCGCGTGGATGCGGCCGAAATCTGGCATTTCTACGCGGGTGCTCCACTCGAACTGTCGCTCGCAGGGCACGGTCACGCACCCGAAACGCGCGTTCTCGGCACGGCGCTTCACGACGGGGAGCGCCCGCAGATCGAAATCCCCCCGAACGCGTGGCAACGCGCACGCAGCCTCGGGCCGTGGACGCTCGTTGGTTGCACGGTGAGCCCGGCGTTTGAGTTTGCGCACTTCGAAATCGCACCCGACGGATGGACGCCGCCCGCGCGGTGAGAGCCGCGGCGAGGAGCACTCACGCGCGGCAACCGAATCGCTCAAGAATCGCCTTCGTCGCGAGGATGCCGTCGTGCTCCGACATGCGCTTCCCCTCGTACTCGATGCCGATCGCGCCCGTATAGCCGGACTTCGCGACGACCGCGAGAATCGCGGGATAATCAAGCAGCGTCTCGTTGCCATTCGCGTCGAAGTCGTAACTCTTCGCAGACATGCCCTTCGCATACGGAGCGACGAGTTCGACATTTCGCACGGGGTCGATGAGCTTTCCCGATCCGTCGCGCCAGTTGCCGAAGTCGGGCAGCGTTCCGCACGAAACGCGGTCGGCAACGAGTTTCATGACTTCAACCATCCACGCGCCGTCCGATGAAAGCCCGCCGTGGTTCTCGACGATCACGCGCATGCCGTGTGGCTTCGCGACCTCAAGCAGTTTGACGAGACCGTCCGCGCAACGAATTTTCTGTTCGTCCGCATTGCCCTCGCCGATCGCGTTGACGCGGATCGAGTGACAGCCGATCTCCTTCGCGAAGGAGATCCACTTTTCGTGGTTCGCAGCGAACTGCTTGCGCGCCTTCTCGTCGGCCGCCCCGCAGAGACCTTCGCCATCGCACATGATGAGTTCGCACTTCACACCGAGATCGTCGCAACGCTTGCGGAACTCGGCGCCGAGCGACTTCTCGCCGATCCGCCCCGCGTAGAACTGGTTGACGAGTTCAATCCGCGTGATGCCGAACTCCTCCTTCGAAATCTTTGCAAAGTCCATCGGATCGGCTGGATTCTTCGCGCGTTCCTCAGGCTTGCCGAAGCCAAAGCGACGATGCAGCGACCACTGCGCGAGCGAGATTGGATTCGAAAGTAAGTTCGCCGATGCCTTCGCGTCCGGGGCGCTCGCTGGCACCGATGGCCTTCCGTCGTCCTGCGCGAACGCGCGCGGCGCAAGTGCCGCAAGTGAGGCGAGTCCAAACAGTCCGAGTGCGTTGCGACGATTCATCGGGCAGCTCCTTCGCTGGTTGATCCTCGCGCAGCGAAAAAGATTCCAGCCCCCCCACGCTACCACAGCCGGACTGTCAATTCACCCCGATCTACACACATCGAAACACATGGCCTCAAACACATGCCCTCAAACACATGCCCTCAAACCATGCCCCCAAACACATGCACCGAAATAGACGCGCGCTGAAACTACACTCACCGCATGGCTGTTCCGTACCTCTCCGTATCACCTCGATGCTCGCGACTTCGACTTGCAGCGTGCGGGATCGCGATCGTGCTCTGCTCGCTTTCCACTTCGTGTGATGCCCGCGATGACACAGCACAGAATGACATACCACAGCGAGAGAAGTCGCACAAAAATTCCCTCACGAAGTCGCATGAACATGCACACGAGAAGTCATCACCGCAGCACGCGGATGAAGACGCACAAGCGTCTGCTTTACAACGCGACACCACTGTCGCGTGGTACATGACGATGCACGACTCAGGCGCGCGTGATCCTGTGACCGAACAGGAATCTGTCTTTGGTTTCGGTCTCGACGGCAACGCTACGGGTGGTGTCCTTGCGAAAGTCCCCGATGTGGAGGGAGCCTTGCAAGATCTGCGCGGCATGCTCTCGCTGACGGATGGCACGCTACTCGTCATCTCGGCATGGAAGCACAACACGCAGATCTTGCGATTTGGGCCGCCCGATGCAGCCGGTCGCAGACCGTTCATCGAGGTCTTCGCCCGATCCGGAGATGACAACCCACTGATGGTGCATCCATACGCGATGGCCATCGCGCCCGATGGTTCGATTCTTGTATCGAACCAAGACTCGAACACCGTGACGCGATACGGCGCACCCAACACGGCACTGGCTGGAAAACCGCTTCGTTGTGACGGAGGTGTCGATGGCGATGCGAACAATGCTGGGCTTGTTGTTCCCTCGCATGAGATGGACAAACGCGGCGTGAAGGAAGTTCGTGGCATCGCTGTTGCGCCGGATGGGACACTCTTTGTTGCAGATCGCGGTAAAGGTGAAGTGACGCGTTGGAACATCACAACCGGAGAACACCTCGGAGTCGTCGTGTCGAAGAAGGACGGAATCGAAACCCCGATTCAGTTGTTGATTCAAGCGGATGGCACACGCATGTTCATCAGTGACAACAAGCGCAATGAGGTCTTTGTGTATCCACTTTCGGTTTCCACATCAGAAGCAAGATCTCGCGTGTTCCTTGATGCAAGCGCAGGTATTGACGCGACAAGTTCACTCGCCATTGACGACAACCATCTGTATGTCGGTAGCCGAAAGGCCCGCGAAATTCTGCGATTCCGGATCTCCGACGGACAACCTGACGCAACACCGTTCATCGCAAATCTTCCGGATAACCCCGAGTTCTTCGTTGCAAACTTGAAGAAGACACCATGACGACTCGAACTTCATCGCTTTGCGTGCACATCACCCGCGCCTTCACTCGGAACCTGCGTTCTGCGGCACTCACTGCGGGATGCACTGCGGGCATCTTCATTTTGCTCTCGACCGAAACATGCCTCGCAGCAGACGCGAAACACGAAGAAGAACTTCGCAAAGCATCGTTTGCTGTTTCGGCACTCACAGCGCCAACTGTGATTCAGCTCGATCACTTCGATGTTCCCACCATCAAAGCAAACTCGCTGCTCGACGCGGTGTGTGCAGAGGGTTGGATCCACGCCCGCGACCGCTTCTTGCAAATGGATCTCGCACGACGCGAGGCTGCAGGCGAGTTGGCAGAGGTGGTGCCGGGCGGAATTGCCATGGATCGAACCGTGCGACCGCTGGGACTTCGCGGCGTCGCAGAACGCGCCTTCGCGCTCCTGCCCGAGCATCATCGTGTACTGCTCACTCGATATGCAGATGGAGTCAACGCACAACTTTCAAGTACGACCCCACTCGAGTACAAGTTGTTGCGAGTCTCGCCTGCGCCGTGGCGGCCCGAAGATGCACTACTCGTACAACTTGGTATGGGGCGCTACCTCGATCGCTCACCTCAACTCGATCGGGATCGAAGTACGCTGTTTGATGTGTTTCCCGAATCGGTTGCTCGCTTCCTCTCGTCGTCTTCGGGATCGTTGAGCGCCTCGGTCGACGGATCGGAACTTCCCGCGCCACTGCCGCTTCCAACAGCATTGGAACTCGACCTGCGCGCTCAGGGATCTGCAGCATCGCCTGCAGCGTCGAACACAGCCGACCGCGTCACACCAGGCTCAAACGCATTCGCCATCGCAGGTTCACGCACTCGTGATGGGCGAGCAATCGTGGGCAATGACATGCACCTTGCCTTGATGGCACCTGGCGTCTGGTATCGCGTGCGCTTGGAGTGGCGAAGCGAAACTGATGCACTCCATGCCCAGCAACCTGCGCAAGATCAGGCTTCCACGCTCCACGAAGTCACGGGCCTTTCGCTTCCCGGCGTCCCGCTCATCGTGCAGGGAACCAACGGATATGTCGCGTGGGGCTTCACGAATCTCACCGCGGATTTGGCGGATCTTGTTGTGGTTGAGCGAGACCCTAACGACGAGAACCGCTATCTGACCTCGCATGGCAGTGAGCCGTTCGTAAAGACCATTGTCGAGATCGGGCGCGAATCAGAACGCGAGCGACTTGATCTCTTGTCGACGCGGTTTGGCCCAATCGTTCGAACACGGACAGATGGCGCGCTCATTGCACTGCGATGGGCGCCGCTTCTTGACGCACACAGCGTGGATTGCGGGCTGTTTGACCTCGCATTCGCAACCACACTCGAGCGGGCACTCGAAGTCGCACGCGCATGGAACGGTCCGCCACAAAATGTGTTGGTCGCAGACACGCGCGGCCGTATCGGATGGACCATCGCGGGTGCGCTGCCCGATCGGGCGAGCGCAACGCCGCAGTATGTTTCTTCGCAAAATCTGCCCGATTGGCGCGGCACGCTTGCACCAGATGCGAAGCCAATCATCGTCGATCCACCAACAGGAATTCTTGTGAGCGCGAATCAACTTTCGCACGCGCCCGTCGGTGCTCTGCAACACATTGTTGGTCACGATGAGGTTGCCGGTGATCGCGCGCATCGCATGCGAACGATCTTGGAATCGCGCAACGACTGGACAGAGTCAGAGTTGTTCCAAGTCCAACTTGATACGCACTCTGCGCGGCTTCTGCGTTGGCGCGATGTGTTGCTTGCGCTCGTTGCTCTCGAATCGGAAGTCACACAGCCAACTGCTGTTCGGGAAGCCGCAGAAGTACTGCGTACATGGAATGGATTTGTCACGATCGACGCCACCGCGCCGGTGCTTCTTGACGCAGCCCGCGACGCGGTCACGCGCCATATGGCGAATGCGCTCGCCAGCCTTCCAAGTGCGACGGAGTCTGGCGTCGCTGCGTCGCAACTTGCGATCGCTCTCGAAGACGAAGCGTTGCTACGGATTTTGGAAGCACATCCCAAACACTTGCTTCCCAACACTGCGTCGTCATGGCCTGCATTCGCCGTACGCATACTCGCAGAGGCTGCCTCGTCATCTCGCGAAGCCGATGGCTCATTCCGAACACGCGGTGCTGTGAATCGCGCATCGATTCGGCATCCAGCAGCAGACGCACTTGGCGCGGCAGCGCGCATGGCCGAAATGCCGAAGACTCAACTTCCTGGTCATCCAACGAGTGTTCGTGTTCAAACGCCGCGATTTGGTGCAAGCCAGCGCTCTGTTGTCTCGCCTGGGCATCTTGATGATGCCATCATGGTGACGCCGTGTGGACAATCGGGCCTGCCAACATCGCCGCACTTCCGAAGCCTGCACAAAGCATGGCAAGATGGTGAGACTTTCCCACTGCTGCCAGCCAAGGTAGAAACAGAACTCACACTGCTTCCGAGTTTGCCTGTCACTCCCGAGAACACCGCAACCGATCCGCTCAACCAGTCCAGTCGCTGAGAAGAATCGCAAGATCTGCGCCATTGACGGCACCATCACGGTTGATGTCTGCGGGACCACCGACTGAGTCCCATGCTGCGAGCAATGTTGCAAGATCGGCCGCATTCACGCTGCCGTTGTTGTCAAGATCCGACGGCGTATCTGCGCCTCCGCGGAAGAATGCCGTTGTTGGAATCACAGACTTTGCAATGCCGGGTCCTTGCCATGATGCGATCAAACCGGCACCGCCAGTGCGCTCGAAAAACTCAACGCGGAATGCATGGCGGCCAGCTGCAAGCGCAATCGTTCCTGAGGCCTCGACCATGCCGTGAAGCCCGTCGTTGTTTACGACCAAAGTGTTCCCAATCAGGCATCGCGACCCATCATCCGAACTGAGGTAGAGCGTCCACACTCCAGCAGTTGGAACATCAATCCAACCAACATAGGT
This sequence comes from Limnohabitans sp., assembly GCA_030054275.1. Lineage (GTDB taxonomy): Bacteria > Planctomycetota > Phycisphaerae > Phycisphaerales > SM1A02 > QWPT01. Next base: position 5,784 of record JASGCF010000172.1, read on the forward strand.
CGCACCGAGATTGTCTGCGCGACCACTGGTTGCAAAGTTCCCACTCGTCGATGCGATATTGATGTTCGCTGTGGCTGCGGTGGCATACGGAGTGAGCGTCGTGAAGTTCGGCAACACAGACGGCGCGTTGAGCGCGTAGTACGCAACATCCAATTGCGGTTGCGCGCCGACTGGATTCTCCGGCGTGCGGACTGCAGAAACCGTCATCGACACATTCGAAGGGAGTTCCTGTCCGCTTGCATCACGAATGCGATAGATCGCAGTGTCGCTGCCCGAGAAACTTGCCGTTGGCATCGTGTACACAAGTTGATCTCGCCCACCTGGTCCCGATCCGATGCTTCGCGTCACCGTTCCGCCGTTTGCAGTTGGATTGGTGACCGAGGCAATCTGCAGCGCTTCGCAATTGAATTCGAGGTCGTTCGCAAGCACATCGACGGTCACTGGTACGGTTGCAAACGCTGTTGCCGTATCGAGCACAGGAACAGGCGCTGTCACCGGACCTGTGTAGTTACATCCGACCGAATTGAGCCGCGATTCGATCGAGGCAATGTTGCCGGGGTGAAAGCGAAGTTTGATGTTCTGCACGCCGCCCGAGCAGAGATGGCAATACGACATAATGGTGCCTTCATCCGCGTTCGCCACCGAGCAATCCTGCGGGCTTGAACCACATCCGTCGAGTACCGGCGTGTAGTTGTGTGTGTGAGGCGCACCGAAGTTGTGCCCAAGTTCATGAGCAACCACATAGATGTCCCAATTTTGACCGTTGTTGTCGACGAGCGGTGTTGGGAAGAATCCAGCGAGATTCGCGGAGAGTCCGTAGGCCTGCGAACTTGCGCAGATACCAGGTAGATACGCAACGCCGCCGCCGAGTCCTCGGCCTGAGAGGAAGTGACTAAGGTCGCGAATCACAGAGCCCATGTAGGCTTGCCAGTACCCAGCGAAGGACTCGAGTTCTGCGGAGGTCGATGTTTGACTCCACGGATCCGCGCTTGTTTGCCAGAGGCGCAGATAGCGCACACTGAGTCTGGCATTCACATCGCGTGTATAGATCGAAGTCAGTGCAGACGCCAGCGTTGCCACATACGAGGTCGCTGCGTTGGTGTTCCCCGAGAACAGTTGCAGGAATTCATAGTCGGTTTCGTACGCGATACGAATTTGCCGACAGGGTTGCGCTCCGGCAACGCCTCCTTCTCCTGCTGTCTCCGCCGCATCTCCATCGAGTTCTTCAGCAGCAACTTCTGGAGTTGCGCATGTCCACGCTGGCGTTGCGATGAGCCCCTCCGGCAGC
>JASGCF010000173.1 GCA_030054275.1 Limnohabitans sp.
TCAAGTTCGTCGAGTTCCGGTCCCGTGCCGCCCCAACGACGCTCGAAGCTTGGATGCGAACTCACGACATTCGCGATCTCGTTCCAGTGACCAGGCGGCGTCGAAGAGGTTGGTCCGTCGGCCCAGAATTCCGCAAGGCAACGCGCCCAGTCGCCGCGCTTCACGAGATTCGGAGCGTACGGACGACCCGTGACTGGATTCAGTGCGCGGCCTGTTCCGCTGTCCGCGCCGAGCGGATTGTTCCCCATCGCTGCGGGAGAGATGTCGATGTTCACGCCATCGTCTGGCGTGAGCCACGCAGACTTCACGACGACTTGCTCGTGACCGTCGCGGTAAGTGAGATCCTGTGGACCATTGAGCGTCGGTGCCGGCGCGGGATTGAAGTAGACCCCAGGACGCGTCGGGTCCATGTCGCTTGACTCAAGTCCGAAGGGCGTCACGAAGCCCCAGAACGGGGCGATTTTCGCCGGAAACCCACCAGGAATGACATTGCCATTTTGGTCGACAAAGAAACTCAGCGACAGCGGCTGGTAGCGGCTTGGATCGACGACCGTCGGGTTGAACGGAAGCGCAACCACCAACGGTGGGTTCACATCTGGATAAGTGGCAGGATCCTTCGCGTAGTTGAACTGCTCGCGGGCGCCATCGTTGTAGGTTTGCTGAATGACGAGCGCTGCGATGCGGTTGCCGACGGCCGCCGGTGTATTGCCGACGGTCGTGGTGACGCTCGCGTCGTAGCCGAGGGCCGCCATGCGCGCGTCGAGCGCTGGGCTGATCGTGGCCGCGTAGTTCGGGCTCACAGCGAAGCGGTGCTTCATCACGCGGTATGCCGCGTAGGAAATCGACTCGCGCCGCGCAGCGTCGATGTTCTTCGCCGCGATCTTCTCTTGGAAGAAATACGACTGCTGTTCGATGTCATACGCCGCCCACGCGTCGAACATGGCAACCGAAACATGGAAGAGGTTTCGGGCTTGAATCGGCGGGCGTGCAAGGTCGTTGCGGATCGAGGTGAGCAACTGCTCGTTCCATGTTCGCGCGATCGACTCTGTGGCGACTGCAAGATCGGAGATCGACAGCGCAAGCCCCGCCGTCATCGCACCCCGAGCAACACGACCGACGATTGTGGATGTGAACGAGGATGTGAGGAAGGATGTGAGCGATGACATGCGATTCTTTGGCTGTTGCATCTGTGACACTCCTCAGGATCTGAAAGGGGCCTGAAAGACACGGCCCACAAAATCGGCAAGGGCAACCTACTCGCGAACGCCGCGTGTGCAAGGCGTGGGTTGTCGAGATCTCCGGAAAGGGCGAATCCGGCTGCTCCCGACACGGGATCGGGCTTTGACGCCCGTACACTGCCCGTCCGCAGCGAGAGGCGTCATCTCTCAGATGCGCGCCAGAAATCGCCAATTCTCCGGACCTGTCGGTACAGACCGCAATGTCCGCAGAAGTCCTACTCGACCTCTCAAGCCTCGCTCGCCAACTCCCGTGCCCTTCGATCTCCATTCCATTCTCCAGACCAATCGCGGTCAAGGCGCAGCCCTGCATGCAGAGCACATCAATCCGCGCTTTGCGACCGTCCTCAAGACGATCGGCTACGACCACGACTATGTGCGCGCCGAGGGGCCCTACCTCTTCGACGCAGCGGGCAACCGCTACCTCGACTTTCTCGGGGGTTATGCGGTCTGCAACTTCGGCCGCAACCACCCGACGATCAAGAAGGCGCTCGCGGATTACCTCGCGCTTGACCTCGCGACGATGGTGCAGTTTGAGGCGCCACTGTTGTCGGGCCTCCTCGCGAAGGAACTCAAGCGTCGCATCGGTCGCGGGCTTGACTATGTCTTCTTCACGAACTCGGGAACCGAAGGCGTCGAAGCGGCGATCAAATTTGCAAAGTGCGCCACCGGAAAGCCCGCGCTCTTGCATGCGCCGAAGGCGTTCCACGGATTGTCGTCGGGCTCAGTCTCGCTCAACGGTTGCGATAGTTTCCGCCAAGGCTTCGCACCGTTTCTCCCGGAGTGTCGGCAAGTCGCGTTCAACGACCTCGCGGCGCTCGAACGCGAACTCGCGCGCGGCGATGTCGCAGCGTTCGTGATCGAGCCGATCCAAGGCAAGGGCGTGAACATCCACGCACCTGGATATCTCGCCGAAGCCGCGCGGCTCTGCCACCGATACGGCGCGCTCTTTGTCGCCGATGAAGTGCAGACGGGCATTGGTCGCACGGGTTCGTTTCTCGCGCTCGATCAGGAAGACAGCGCAAAGGGACCGGTCGAGCCTGACATGGTGATCCTGTCGAAGGCGCTTTCTGGTGGCTATGTTCCCGTTGGCGCTGTGCTTGTGAAAGGCGATGTGTGGCGGAAGGTCTTCACCTCGCTCGATCGCGCGATCGTGCATTCGTCGACGTTCCATCAGGGCGCGATGGCGATGACCGCGGGCCTCGCCGCGCTCGCGGCGTACGACGAGACGAACGCTGCCGAGAACGCACGCCGCATGGGCGCGATGATTCGTGAAGGCGTCGAGGCGATGAAGCCGCGCTTTGAGATGCTGAAGGAAGTCCGTCAACGCGGCCTGATGATCGGCATCGAGTTCGGCGCGCCGAAATCGCTGCTTTTGAGGGCGAACTGGGCCGCCACGCACGCGATGGACAAGAACCTCTTCGCGCAGGCCGTGGTCGTGCCGCTGATGGAAGATCACCGCATCCTTTGCCAAGTCGCGGGTCACAACCAAGACGTCGTGAAGTTGATTCCGCCGCTTGTGATTTCGGAAGCCGATGTACGCGATTTCCTGCGCGCGTTCGAAACGGTGATGGTGAACCTGCATAAGCCGACGGCGACGGTTGGCCTGCTTGCGCGACTTGGAAAGAACGCCGTGTTCGGCGGGCGACGCAGCGTCGGCGAAGCGAATGACGCTGCGGCCGGAGCGAGTTCGTCGTGACGCGATGGATCGCACACTTCGTGGTGCGGTGGCCGCGGTTGATAGTTGCCATCGGTGCCGTGTTCGCCGTGCTTGGCGCGTGGCTTGGGATGTTCCATCTCGCGCTCGACAGCGACACCGATTCGCTGATCGCGCCTGAGCGGCCGTTCATGCGCGAGTACCGCGCGTTTCAGAAGGAGTTCGGCGATCTCGAAAGTGTTGTGATCGCGGTCGATCCCCAGCCGAAAGGTGCAGCATCGCGCGACGACGCCGCCGCGCGCGCTGCGGTCGATGCACTCGCGAGTGCGCTCGACCTGCTCGATGAGAAGCCGTTCGTCACGAGTTCGGCGTCGTCGATTGCGCCCGAGGAACAATGGCGGCTCGCGTCGTGGGCTGCGAGCGACGCAGAACTCACCGCAATGGCGGCTGAAGCGAACGCGATCGCCGATGTCGCACGCGGAAATGTCGCGGCGCATCCACTGGTGGCGACGGCGTTGAGCGTCGATCGGCCGCGCGAATATCTGCGTGCGCTAGGCGGAACGCTCTACTTCGTCGAAGCGATGCCCGTGAAGGACTTTTCGCTCCTTGACCCCGTCGGAGAACCAATCGCGGCGATTCGTGCAGCGGTCGATGCCGTACGCGCGGCGCATCCAACCGTCGAGATCGGCGTCACGGGGAAACCCGTGTTGCAGCACGATGAGATGGCGACTGCGAATCGCGACATGGCGATCGCGAGCGCCGTTTCGCTTGTCATCATCACGCTGCTCTTCATTCGGGTTTTTCGCGGCGTACGCAGGCCGCTGCTCGCGGTCGTTGCGTTCGCAATCGCCACGGGCTGGACGTACGGCGCAGCGACGATTCTTGTCGGTCACCTGAACCTCCTCTCGACGGTCTTCATGCTCGTCCTCGTCGGTGCTGGGCTCGACTACGGCGTCCATGTCGTCAGCCGCTACGGCGAGTTTCGTCGAACGCGCGATGCGCGCGATGCGGCCATGCTTGCGGTCCGACACGTTGGGCCGAGCACGCTCGCAGGCGCGGCGGGTTCAGCGGCCGTCTTCTTCGGCGCGTGGTTCAGCGATTTCGGCGGACTGCGCGAACTCGGCGTCATCGCCGGCGCGGGGCTTCTTCTCTGCGCGCTCGCGATGGTCACAGTGTTGCCCGCGCTGCTCGCGCTTCTTGATGGCGGGACGGCACGTGTGCCGGTCAGCGAAGGGACGGGTGCGAAGCCCGGCAGAGATACGGAGCACCGTGAAGACGCGTCCGATCACGCGCCCGTGAGTCCGCAGCCCAACTGGAGCTCTCGGCAGCAGATCGCAACCGCGTGCATGCCCATCATCGCGTGCCTTATCTTCATTCCTGCAGGGCTTCGGTTCGAATCGAATCTGCTCGAATTGCAATCGCCAACGCTCGAAAGCGTGCAATGGGAGCGACGCATCTTCGCAGATAGCGCGAGCGCATCGTGGTTCGCCGCGTCGAGTGCCGCGAGTTTCGAGGAAGTGGAAGCACTCGTCGCGAAAGCAGCGGAACACCCTGAAATTCTGCGTGCGGAGTCGATCCTCGATGTCATCCCGCGCGACACGTCAGAGCGCGCGGCGCTGCGCGCGAAGGTCGCCGCTGCAGGCGCAGGCGTGACCGACGCGCCGCCATCCGCCGACGCCCCCGCTGCAGTTCGGGCGGCGTGGGACATCGTGTGGGGCGCCACGCTTCCGCTGCGCGATGCGTTGCCGGATGCGATCGCCCCCCGACTCGTGTCGCCGAATGGCCGCTTCCTTGTGCGCTTCATCCCAAAGGAAGACGCTTGGGAAGAAGCTCCGCTTGAAGAGTTCGTCGAAGCCGTGCGCGAGGTCGATCCGAAGGCGACAGGCGTCCCCATCACGCAACTTGAGTCGATTCGCGATATGCGCGGTGCGTTCATCGAAACGAGCTTGTGGGCGGTACTCGCGGTCACGATCATCGCGGCGATATCGTTCCGCGCAATCGTGCCTGCATTGCTCGCGACCGCGACGGTCGTCGCAGGTGTCGGCATGACGATCGCGCTCCTTCCCTTCTTCGGCTCGCATCTCAATCTCGCGAACTTCTTCGCGATCCCGATGCTCGTTGGCCTTGGAATCGACAGCGCGATCCACATCATCCACCGCTATCGCGATGACGCGGACGAGCCCGGGCCAACGATCCGTGCTGTGGCGTTCACAGCGCTCACCACCGCGATCGGCTTCGGCGCGTTGGTCTTCGCCGAACACCGCGGCATGCGCTCGCTCGGCATCGCGATGGCTGTCGGAAGTGTCGCGTGCATGTATGTCGCATGCGTGGTGCTGCCGACGGTGCTTGAGTGGTCGCGAATCTCGCGGTCGTCGCGTGTTTGAGCGGTCGCGCCCGCGGCGGCGACCTTTGGCGTGGACGTCACCAACGCGAGCCTTCAAAATCGTGCTTCAGCCCGCGGCGATTCACTCGCCGCGCGGCGCGCCAGAGCGAGCAAGTTGCGAAGCAGTCGTCACTTTCACGGTCGCCGCTGCGGCGGCGACCTTTCGCGCCGATGACGCCAGAGCGAGCGAAAGCGAAGCGAGTCGCGAGCGCTCCACAACGAGCGCTCAGACCAACTCCGGCTCCACGCCTTGGGGTAGTGCTCCCATGAAGCGCTTGCCGTAGAACTTCGTCACGATGCGCGGATCAAGAATCACAATTCGCCCCGAGTCGTCGGCACTTCGGATCAGCCGCCCGATCCCCTGCTTGAATCGCAGCACCGCGCGCGGCAACTGGTCGTCGCGAAACGCATTGCCTCCCGCAGCTTCGATCTTTTCGTGCCGTGCCTGAATCAAGGGATGATCCGGCACATCGAACGGGAGTTTCGTGATGATGACATTGCGCAGCGCACGACCTCGCACATCGACGCCTTCCCAAAAACTCGCGGTTCCGAAGAGCACGGAATGCTCGTGCTCGCGGAAGCGTTTCAGCAATTGCGAGCGTTCACCGTCTTCGCCATGAATAAAGACGGGAAATCCCGCCGAGCGCAAGATGGGTGCGCATCGCTCTGCGACCTCACGCAACGCGCGGAAACTCGTGAATAGCACGAACGCGCCGCCGCCCGTTTCTTCGATGTGTTGCAGAATGCGCGGAACAAGTTCGCGATTCGCCTCGGGCGCGTCGGGCGTCGGCATCGAACGGTCGATCATCACACGCATCTGACTCGCGTAATCAAATGGACTTCCAAGCGCGAGTGTCTGTGCGCCATCCGCGCCGAGACGCCCGACGATGTGCGAGAAATCGCTGCCAGAAGCGGCAAGCGTCGCACTCGTCATCGTGATCGAAATAGGCATCGCAAACAGACGATCGCGCAACACCGGACCAACATCAACCGTCGCGCACGACAGCGTGATCAGCGGACGATTCGATCCGTAACCTTGGCGGCCGCGTTCGACCCAGTACACGCAGCCCTCGACACCTTGGCCGACGAAGAGATCAAGTTCGGCAGCCAAATCTGCAACGCGCTGCGCTGCACTCCCAAGATCAAACTGCAACGATTCGTCGGACGAACGCTCACGCAACAACTTGAGGCGCGTGGCGAGGTCGCCGAGCGCAGGCGACAGCGGATTTGGGAAGGCGTCTGGGCCCGCGACGCGCCCGCTCGATCCGATCGCGCCAGCACCCGACTCGCCCGCCCGCCACACGCTGTCGAAGAAACTCTCGGCAACCGCTTGCGTGTCGAGCACGGCGCGAATGGTGGCGTCGACTTCTTCAGTCGGCAAACCCGAACCACCGGCGACCGACGCTTCAATCCCAGCGAGCGTTCCCCGACCCGTGGTTGCGTTGTACAGCGTGCGCAAGACATGCTTCGCGCGCGATTCCGACACGCGTATACCGAAGTGGCCGCTCGCGACATCTTCGAGATGATGCGCCTCGTCGAAGATGACATGGTCATACGCGGGGAGAAAGCCTGCGCCCTTCGAACGAAGCGCGAGATCGCTGAAGAAGAGCGCGTGATTGCAGATCAAGAGATCTGCGTTCTCCATGCGTCGACGCGCAGATTGATAGAAGCACTTGTCGAAGTTGGGACAACGCCGCCCCATACAGTTTCCCGCGTCGCTCTCAACATGTTCCCACACGCTTTTGCGCGGCAACTGCGGCAAAGTTGCGAGT
>JASGCF010000174.1 GCA_030054275.1 Limnohabitans sp.
CCTCTTCAAGCGCCGACTCCGGAACGAAGACCACGAGTTTGTGCGTGTTGTCGGTGTTGCCGCCCGTGACGTTGATTGGCGGAGCGATCGCGCGGATGTCGTGCGCCGTCGGATCGACCACTTCGACGAGCCAATCGTTGATGCCGCCAGCAACTGCGTCGAGCGCGGTGTGCGGCGAGTAGATCGCGATACCCGCGCGAACCGCGTCGATCGCAACACGCCCCTGCCACGTTGCGCCGTCGAGGCGTTCGAGCGGTTTGAAGAGGAGCGGGTGGTAGCCGACGATGAGATCGGCGCCGGTCGTGCGTGCCTCGGCGAGGACCGCGGGCGTGACGTCAATCGTAAGAAGCACGCGGCGGATTTCGCGGCCGTCGCCCGCGACGAGCAGCCCCACGCGATCCCACTCTTCCGCGAGTGCGAGCGGAGCGATGGCACCAAGAGCGCGAACGAGCGTGTCCAGTGAAGGCATGGGAGGGAGTGTACGGAGGAGGGTTGAGAAAGACCGCCTCGCCGTACGAGGTGTAGGAGGCCTCTCCCGTAGAACTCGCCCACCGATGGACCACGACCTCTCCGCGATCCGCTCCACCGGCCGCTCCGTCGGCCACTCCTTCGGTCGCTCCGTCGGCCACTGGAGGATCGTGCCACCCGCTGCCCCATGACCGGCGGCGCACTGCGCCGTTCACACCACCAGCATCGCCGCGCCGAGCATGCCCGCGTCATCGCCAAGCGTGCTCGCGAGGATGTCGGTCTTCCGCAGCACCGACGGGAACACCGCGCGATCGAAACTGCGCCGGACCTTCGAGACATACGCCTCGCCGAGCGCTTCGGTCACGCCGCCGCCAAGGACGACGCAGTCAATCGACAGCATCGTGACGACATTCGCAATCGCGATGCCGAGAAACTCAGCACTTCGATCCACAACCTTGCGCGCGAGTTCATCTTCCCGCTCGTAGGCGCGCGCGATCGTCGACGAGCCGAGCGCCGCATCGATCCCGCGATCGCCGCCCTTCTCCCCTTTCTCGCCGTCCTTGTCACCAAGTTTCTCCGCGATCAACTTGTGAAGGATCGACTCGGGATGCATCGGAAGCAGTCGACGAATCGCGTTCACGATTCCCGTGCGCGAGCAAATATCTTCAACGGTCATGAAGCCAGGCTGTCCGGCTGGAAGAGAATGACGTGCCCGATTTCTCCGGCCGTGTGTCGCGGACCGCGCCAGAGACCGCCGCCGAGCACGAGCCCTGCTCCAACGCCCGTCCCAACCCAAACCGCGAGGACGTTTGTGCGCCCGCGCGCTGCGCCAAGTTGCAGTTCGCCCCACGCGGCAACATTCACGTCGTTATCGAGTGCCACGGGTACGCGCAGCTCCTTCGCGAGCATCTCGCGGAGCGGCACGTTCTCCCTGCCGAGATTGCCTGCCTTGATCACGAGGCCCTTCTCGAAGTCGACCGCACTCGGCGCACCGACTCCCACGGCGAAGAGTTTCTCACGCGGCACGCGGCCATCATCGAGCGCACGACCAACACCTTCGCAGAGTCGACGAATCACTTCGTCGCGCCCTTCGTGTGCTTTCGTCTTGCGCTTCGCGCGACCGACAACTTTGCCCTCGGCGTTCACGACGCCGATTTGCATGTTGGTTCCACCGAGGTCGACACCGACCACGACCATGTCCTTGGGAATGCCTGCGATCCTCATGCGATCCTCATGGTGCCGAGTGTACTGTCGGCTCGTGAGCGTCATGTTCATCGTGCTTGCCTGCGACACGGTCGCCGTGCCAGAGTCGACGAACGAATCCCAGCACGTCGTCGATGATCATGAGATTGGCCGGCAGAATGATGAGCGTGAGAATCGTTGCGGAGAGCAGCCCTGCTGCGATCGAAATTCCCATCGGGATCAGGAAGCGCGCTTGGAACGACTCCTCGAGGAGCAGCGGGAGAATGCCGAAGATCGTCGTACCCGTCGTCAGCAAAATCGGACGAAGCCGCGACGCGCCCGAGTTCAGGAGCGCCTCTTCATGACTCTCGCCATCGCGCATGCGCTCGTTCGCAAACTCGACCAGAATCAGCGAGTTGTTCACAACGATGCCTGAAAGCGCGACCGTGCCGATGAGCGAGAGGAACGTGAGTTCATAGCCCATCACCATGTGGCCCCACACAACGCCAATGAGGCCGAACGGAATCGCAATCATCACGGCGAGCGGCTGCGTGTACGTACCGAAGAGCCACGCGAGCACAACGTAAATCAGTACGAGCGCGGCAGCAAATGCGTACGGCAGCGAACTGAAGGCATCCGCGAGATCTTTTTGTCGACCCGCTTCGCCAATATCGATTCCAGGCATGTCGCGCTGAATCGCAGCGAGTTCCGGCACAAGCGCGCGCGTGATGTCTTCAGGGATCGTGCCTGCGCCGCAATCTGCGGTGACGGTGATCGCGCGCTGTCGATCGACGCGCTTCACCGCGGCGTACGCGTTGTCTTCGGTGACATCTGCAACTTCCGCGAGCGGCACGCGGCCACCTGTTGGCGTCGCGATCCACAAATCCGTCACCGAGTCGATGCGCGCGCGCGAGGATTCATCGAGGCGAACGCGTACATCGATATCTTCGCGATCGGCCGAATAAGTGTGCGCGTCGAGTCCGAAGAGAATGCCGCGCACTTGCCGCGCGACATCGACGGTGTTTAGTCCCATCGCAGCAGCGCCTTCACGAAGTTTCACTTGCAACTCACGCTGCGTGCTGAAGTCGTCGTCGTTGATCGAGTAGACGCCCTCGAAGCGGGCAAGCGCGGTCTTCAATCGATCTGCCGCCGCGCGCGCAAGGACGGGGTCGTCCGAACGAATCTGGTAGGTGATATCCGCGCCCGCGGGGCCGCCAGAAATCTCAGAGTATGTCACGCTCTCCGCTTCATCGACGGAGCCAAGCGCGGCGCGCACTTCATTCATCACCGTGCCCGAATCACGCGAGCGCGTTTCGACGGGATAGAGCTCGACGAAAATCTGCGCGATATGCGCGGCGTTGGCGTCAGGTTGCCCCGTTTCAAAGTTCGTACTTTGGCCGAGAATCGAAGAGTAGCCACTGATTTCCGCAGGGCCTTTGAGCGCATCTTCGAAGCGACGCACCACCGCCGCCGTCGCATCTTGCGTAGAGCCAATCGGCAGACGAATGTCGACGATGACCGTTTCGGTGTCTTCCGCCGGAAGGAACACAAACGGCAAGCGCCCACCAGCAATCAAACCGAGGCTCGCGATGAGCACGCCAAGCGTGAGGCCCGTGGCGGCGTAGCGATGTCGCACGCAATAGCGCGCAAAGCGCAGATATGCACGTTGCACTGAGGGAACGAAGTGATCTTCGCGCCAACTCTCAAAGCGGCCCCACGTTCGCGCGAGCCAGTTCGCACGACGTTCGCGCATACCGTGAATGGCGTGCGCCATGTGCGCGGGAAGAATGACCATCGTCTCGACGACACTCGAGCCAAGCGCGACTGCGGCAACAATCGGCAGCGCGGACAAGAGATCGCCCATGCGACCCGCGATGTACGCGAGCGGCAGGAACGCGAGAATGATCGTGGTCGCGTTGGTGACGATCGGCCAGAAGACGCTCTTCGTGCCTTCGATCGCGGCTTTCTTAGGGTCGCGACCACCTTGGGCACGCTGCATGATGATGTCGGCAACGACGATCGCATCGTCGGCAAGCATGCCGACAACGATGAGTAGTCCGAACATCGTGACGAGATTCAGCGTGACGCCAAGCGCCCACATCGTGAGTGCCGTGCATCCGATCGAGACAAAAATGCCCGACATCACCCACCACGCGGCGCGGACATTCATGAAGAGGACCATCACGATCAACACGAGCGCGGAGCCCTGCAGCGCATCGTTCGTGAGGAGATCGAGACGACCCTCGATGATGCGCGCGAGATCGTTGTGTCCCGCAATCGCGCATGGCAGCGGATTGTTGCGGTTCGCTGCTTCGCCGAGCGTGTAGCCGCGTTCGCGATCAGAACCGTTGAGAAGTCCGGTGAGTCGGTTCCAAACGCTCGCCGGTTGAAGCGCTTCGCCGTTGCGCGCCGCGACATATCCGCGCACCATTTCTGCGATGCGCACCGCGTCTTCATCGGGACCTTTGAAAATGACGAGACTCGTCGCGGGCTTACCGTTGTAGCGACGCACAACTTGCTCGTCCGCGAAACTCTCGACGACCTTCGCGACATCCCCAACCGCGACAACTTGCCCGCCTGACGTTGCCTTCAGCGGAATCGCGCGAATCGCATCCGCGCGCTCGGCCGCACCGAGTGTGCGTACGCCAACGTTCGTGCCGCCTGTGCGCATCGTGCCCGACGGCACTTCCGCCATCCACGCCTGCACGACATCGGCCACTTGCGAGAGTCGCAGTCCGTGCCGCGCGAGCGCCGTGCGATCGACATCGACGCGAATCTCATACGGCCGCGCGCCGGTGAGAACGAGTGTTCCCATCCCAGGCAGCGTGCGGAGTTCGTCTCCAACTTGCCGCGCCGCGCGCTTGAGCGCTTCTTCGCCCGCGTCGCCGAACAGCGTGACGATCATCACGGGGAAATTCGGCTTGAGTTCGGTCACGCGGATGCGTTCCGCGTCGGCGGGCAGATCTTGCAGCGAGTCGATCGCGATACGAATATCTTCGATGCCCTGGTTGATGTCGGCGCCATCATCGAACTCGACGACGATGCCACCGCCGCCCTCGACGAGGTTCGACGAAACCTTGCGTGCGCCTTCGACGTCGATGACGACGTCCTCGATCTTGCGCGCCATCGCCTCTTCGACTTCTGCGGGGCTCGCGCCTGGATAGATGATCGCGATGCGCGCGGCTTCAGGCTCGACCGCCGGGAAGAACTCGCGGCGCATCAAGAGCAGCGCGGCGACTCCTCCAATGACGAGGAACCACATCAAAAGACTGCCGAAGACGGGGCGTTTGACGCCAAACGTAATGAAGTCCATAGATCGTCTCCGTCAGGGGGCGTTGGTGTCGGGCTTCAACCCAACTTCGCCAGTGCGAACGGGAACGACTGGTGCGCCTTCACGAATGCGGCGCGAACCATCAAGCACCACGAGTGCGTCGGTGGGCAACGGTTCTTTGAGCACGATCCACTCGGTGTCGGGCAGCGTCGGCGCGAGTTGGCCGGAGAACCCGAACTCGACTTCCACAGGCACGCCGCGCGCGAGGCCATCGCGCACCACGAGAATGCGCCCACCGCTGATCGCGCGACGAGGAACAAGTGTGCGCGGGCGTTCGTCGCTTGCGGCAACTTCGGCCTCGACGAAGGAACCCGGCGCGATCGCGTCGCTGCCCGACGCCTCGGCGTACACCGTCATCGTGCGTGTCGATGCATCATCTTCAGGTGCGATGCGCGCGACACGCGCTTCGACGCTCGTCGCACCCGCGCGATCGGCGCGCAGCGAAACACGATCGCCAACGCGAATGAACGGACGCGCTTGCGCGGGGAGCAAGATCGGAATCTCGAGTTGGCGTGGATCAACGATGCGCGCGACGAGCGCGCCAGCGGCGGCCATTTCGCCCGGATCAAGCGGCGCGGTTTGCACGACGCCCGCCATCGGAGCTCGCACCACCGAACGCTCGAGCGACAGACGCGCGAGGTCGCGCGCTGCCTCTTGCCGCGCTTTTTCAGCGAGCAAAGCCGCACGTTGGAGCGGCAACTTCTGCGACGCGTCGCGTGCCGCGATCAATGCACGCTCCGAGAGAATCGCAGCGCCGCGTGCACGATCGACTTCGCGCGCGACGGCGGCGTCTTGCGACGCTGCCTTCCGCACGCGCTCGAGATCGTTCGTTGCCATCTGCGCATCTTCTTCCGCGAGTTCAAGCGCACGACGGAGCGAACTCTCGTCGAGCGCCAACATCGAGAGCTGCGCGTCGATCCCCTTGATCGCTTCTTCCGAAATGTTGAGTTGCCGACGGAAGTCGCTCTCATCGAGCGTCACGAGCGGCTCGCCCGCTTCGACTGTCGCGCCCTCGCGGTAATTCGGATGCGCGGTGGCAACCGTCGCGGAAACCCGCGCGGGCACGTCCGCTGCATCAAGCGCGCGCGCTTGCCCGAACGCGCGGAATCGCCGACCAACCGCCTGCGTGATGGGCTCGGAGACGACAAGCCGCAGCCGACCGGTTTGCGAAGGATCGCTCGCCGGCGGTTGCGGGCGCGTGTTGTAAAGCCACGCATAGATACCGACACCGATACCGACGAACGTCAGTGCAAGCGCGACCCGCAGAAAGAACGCGAGAACTCGAGCAATGGGACGGGGCGTGCTGGCGGACGAAGTCATGAAGGGGAAGAGTATAGGTCGAGGCCTCTTGCCAACCGCGTGTCTGCTACCTTTCGGAGCATGGCTGAAGCTTTGACAGACGCTGACATCAAGAAGATCGCGAAACTCTCGCGGCTGAGTTTGCCGGATTCGCAGGTGGGTCAAGTTCGGACGCAGTTGAGTTCGATTCTTGGCCACATCGCGAAACTCCAAGCACTGCCGACCGAGGGCGTTGAACCGATGGCGCATCCGATGAAAATCGTGAATCGCCTCGGCGCCGATGAGCCAAAGGCGTGCATGCCCGTCGAGGAACTGTTGAAGAACGCGCCGGCGGTTGAGGATCGCTTTCTCGCGGTACCGAAAGTGCTCGGCGAAGGAGGTGGCGCGTGAGTTCGACCGGAAGCCCTCTGCCCGCGCTCGTCGCTGCGAACCCGAAGCCGCTCGCCGAGATCTGCGCCGACGTGCGCGCTGGACGCGTCACAGCGCGAAGCCGCGTCGATGCGTTTCTCGCGCGGATCGCCGCACATGACGGCGAAGTCCACGCCTTCAACGAGGTCCACGCCGACGCAGCGCGCGCGATGGCCGATGCCATCGACGCCGCCGTGAAGTCCGGTCGCGACCCCGGCGCGCTCGCGGGCGCCGTGATCGCGATCAAGGACAACATCGTGATGCGCGAGGGGAAGACGACCTGCTCATCGAAGATGCTTGCGAACTACCGCTCGCCTTTCGATGCGACGGTGATCGAACGCTTGCGTGCGGCGGGTGC
>JASGCF010000175.1 GCA_030054275.1 Limnohabitans sp.
GCGTTTCGGCTGGAAACTTCCTGACAGCCGGCGTGAACAAGTTCACCCAAGATGCAGAAGGGAACTCCACACTCGAAGGTGCAAGTTACTACTGGTTCTTCACCTACCTCATGCTCGGTGCCGCAGTCGTGTACATCTTCGTCTCGCTCTTCTATCGCGAGAAGGAGTACATCCAAACCGCAGAGGACGCGAAGGCCTAACTCGCCACATGGCGCGTTCACACGCCAAGCGGAATGCCGAGTTCAAGCCAAAGCACGAGGAACGCTGTCCACAGGACGAGCGCAGCGATGCAGTACGGAACGAGTAGTGCGATCAGGGTGCCGATGCCGGCGGACTTTTGATAGCGCTGGATCGCGATCAGGATCACCACGAGATACGGGGAAAGCGGCGCAATGGGATTCGTGCACGAGTCACCAACGCGATAGGCGCACTGCACAACTTCAGGCGACATGCCCGCAGTACCGAGCATTGGTACGAGAATTGGCGCGAGAAATGCCCACTTCGCGCTCGCGCTTGAAACGAACAAATTCAGTGTTGCAACCACAACAACAATGGCAGCAACCATCGAGCCTTCACCGAATCCGAGCGAATTGATGGCCTCACCCCCCGTGACGCCAAGGACACTGGTCAACCCCGATTGGCGGAACCACGCAATGGTCTGCCCCGCAAAGAAGGCCAGTACGAGATAGGTTCCCATCGAACTCATCGAATCGCTCATGCGCTTTGCGACGCAGCGATCAGAACGAATCTCACCCGAAAGAACTCCGTAGGCAATTCCAGGGAGAAGGAAGAGTACGAGGATCATCGGAACAATCGCCTCGCTCCAGACGGGTACGAGCGTGGTTGTTCCGGGGCGCATCATTTCACCGGAAAGCGGCCAACCATCGATGCGAGCCATCAGAAAGAACAAGATTCCGGCCACGACAAGCGCGGCAAGCGCTGCGAACAGACCGCGTCGCTCCTTCGCATCAAGTTGCGAGTTTCCCTGCGTGGCATCACGCGTGTTGCCACCTTCTGCGATCTGCGCTTCGACCTCACTGCGCGTAAAACGCGGTTCAACAATGCGAGCTGTCACAAACCACCCCACCAGCGTCAGAAATGGTGTCGATGCAACCATGAACCAGTAGTTGCATGTCGGCGTCACGATCGCAGCGGGATCAAGCACCTGCGCTGCACTTTGCGTCAAACTCGAGAGCAAGGGATCGAGGCTTGAAATCAGGAGATTCGCGCTAAACCCACCCGCAACTCCAAAGGTCACTGCAGCGATCGCAACAAGAGGCGAGCGCCCCACCATCGCAAACATGCCGGCCGCAAGCGGCGGCAACACGACATACCCAGCGTCCGAGGCGATATTCGAACAAACACCAATGAACACCAGTGCTGGCGTCAGGAGTTTCGACGGAGTGATCGTGACCAAGAGTTTGATCAACGCTGGGAACAGTCCCGTCCGCTCTGCGACGCCGATCCCGAGCATCGCGACCAACACGATCGCGAGCGGCGGAAAGTCGAGGAAGTTCTTCAATGCAGATGTGAGCATCCAACGGATGCCGTCGCTTGAGAGCAGGTTGGTCACCACAAGTGACTTCGTGGGATCACGCGGATCTGCCACAGACCAACCTGCCATGGATCCAATGGCGCTCATCGCAAGCACCACGATTCCAAGCAACACAAAAAGCGTCGCAGGATCGGGCAACCGATTTCCAACACGCTCGACAAGCCCAAGCGTCCGCGCGATCAAACCCTTCTGTACTTGCTGCTGTTGCATCGCTGCTCCTTTAGCCTCGCACGAATGTTCCCTGCTTTGGATCTTTCACAACTCCCGGAAACTGCAGCACACGGTTATGCATGGCGACATAGACGCCCGCTGACAAGATCTGCACCGCTGTCAGCGCTTCGGTCACATTCTGGGTCGCGTCGGTGCGGCGCATCTCGTAGGGCCGCATTGCTCCGGTCAACACAACCGCCTTTTTCGCGCCGCCCTTCGCTTCAAGTCGCTCATGAATGCGATCGCCCGTCCTTGCCAGCCGATCGGTGCCATGCACAATGATCACGCCATCGTGATTGCGCGACATCAACTCTGCTGTGTCTGCGATGAGATCATGGTCGGCCTCGCTCATTTCCAGTGAGTCTTTGTTCATCAGCGGCACGCGATCAATCACGACCCCGCGCAACTCAAGCGTCGCAAGCAGCATGTCTAAAACGCTGAGTTTGTTGGAGAGCACGCCACCGAGTTCGTCGTAGGTCTTCTCGATGGTTCCGCCGGTCGAAATGAGGGCGAGACGAAAAGGTGCGTCAGAGTTCATGGAGTAGATACGCGGTGTGCGAGAAAGTTCGTGCGGGGGATTCGCGACAACGAGTGTCGACAGACTTCGAAGAGTTCGGCCAAAAATCAGCCGAAACAAGCGAATGCAGCATACGAAATCCGTGCGAATTGCTGCGGTATGCTGCGCATGTGGCAAGGAGGCCGTCATGAGCAATCTCAGCACAGTCACGATGGCGCAAACTGCTGCGACCGATCCATCGCTTGGATCGCTTGCAGATCGTTTCGCAAGTTTGCCACTGCCAAGTCTCGCGCCCGCAATGGTGCTTCTCTTGGGCGGACTGCTTCTGTTGCTCGCAGGCCGTCATCTTCTTCGACCCGTCCTTGTGGTGACGACCATCGTGACCGGTGCTGTGCTCGGAGCACCGATTCTTGGTTCACTGGCACCTGGTTTGGGCCGCCTCGGATGGACTGTGGTCGGCGCCTTGCTTGGGCTCGTCGTGGTCGCTGCCACTTGGCGTCTGATGTACGGCGCCGCCGCTGCGGTTGTCTTTGGATGCGCTGCGTCCATCGTTGCACTTCTTGCGATCGATGCCGGATGGATCGATGCGCGCGTCACCACAGGTTCTGCGAACGCGGCCACGCATGAAGAGCACAGTTCTGTGCTGGGGCAGCCTGTTCGGGGGCAGTCCGGGCGAGACCAAAACGAACTTCCCTTTCGCCACGATGATCAAGCGCGCGCCGCGCTCCTTGAACGCACGCCCGTTTTTCTCCAACCACTTGTCGACTGGGCTGATGCCCGCTGGCATGCAGAGCCGAAGCAATCACGCACCTTTCTCGCGGCAGCTGCTGCCGGCGGCGGCTTCATCGGCTTGATACTTGGATCATGGCTTCCGAACACCTTTGCAGCAGCGCTCACCAGTCTTGTGGGATCCATCTTCACACTTGTGGGGGCCGCGCCACTTCTTGCACGCGTCACCGAGCGATTCTCGATGCCTGAGCGACCACTCGGCTGGCTTTTGTTGTGGGCTTCGCTCGCTCTCGCTGGGTGGCTCTTGCAAACATGGCGCGGAGATCCCGACGCAGACGATGAGCCCGACTTAGAGCAGCAAGCACAAACTCGTCGCGACGCCGCGTCGCCGCAGTAAACGCATCCACTGGTGGTTCGGCGTACAACTCCCTGCACGCCCACGCGACCTGCTAGGCTTCGCCGCATGGATCTCTTTCGGTACTCAAGCGGCGAACTTTTCGTCGAAGATCTTCCCGTCCGCGCCGTCGCTGAGGCTGCGCAGACGCCCTGCTACATCTATTCCCGCGGAACCATGGAGGCGCATTTTGACCGATTGGTCGAGGCGTTTGCGCCAATTCAGCCGTTGATTTGCTTCTCTGTGAAAAGTTGCAGCAACATCCACATTCTGCGCGCACTCGCAGCGCGCGGCGCAGGCATGGATGTTGTGTCCGGAGGCGAAATCGCCCGTGCGCACGCTGCGGGAGTTGCCATGGCGAAGTGCGTCTACGCGGGTGTTGGTAAGACGGATGAGGAGATTTGCGAAGCAATGCATGCAGGTGTTGGACTCTTCAACTGCGAAAGCGAAGAAGAGTTTGAGAATATCGCTCGGCTTGCGTCGGAAGCAAAGCAACTTGTGCGCGTTGCACTTCGCATCAATCCGGATGTCGATCCGAAGACGCATCGCTACACATCAACGGGTAAGAAAGAAACGAAGTTTGGCGTAGACCTTGAACGAGCGCGCGCGTTCTTCGCGCGTTTCGGCAATGATCCGTGGGCGAAGCTTGAGGGACTGCATCTCCACCTTGGTTCACCGATCTACACCGTCGATCCATACCGCGAGGCGCTTGAGAAGACCTGCGCGTTGGTCGACCTCCTCGCACGCGACGGCTTCTCGATTCGCTCGATCGATCTTGGCGGCGGCTTCGGCGCCGACTACGAAAGCGCACAATCGCCTGCACTGACGCAGTACGCGGATGCCATCCTGCCACTCGCCAAGCCCCTCCACGACAAAGGCGTCCGATTCATCCTCGAGCCTGGCCGCACGATCATCGCGAATGCTGGGATTTTGGTGCTCCGCGTCCTCTACACCAAGATCTCCGGAGAAAAGCGTTTCATCATTTGCGACGCCGGAATGAACGCGCTCCTGCGCCCCGCGCTCTACGGAAGTTTCCATTTCATGTGGCCCGTTGCGCCAGGAACCGAGCAAACTCCAACTCGACGCGCGCTCGATCCAAAGGTTCCCGACACCGTCGCACAGGATGTTGTCGGCCCGCTCTGCGAAACCGGTGATTTCCTCGCACTTGATCGCTTGCTTCCGGCTTCGATCAAGCGCGGAGATCTGCTCGCCATTTTCACTACAGGTGCGTACGGTATGAGTATGGCAAGCCAATACAACTCGCATGTGATGCCGACCGAAGTACTTGTTGATGGAACGCACGCGGAATTGATTCGTTCTCGTGAGACATACGAGAACCTCTTGGCACCAGAACGACATTCGCACCAACTCGCGATCCACGGAGTGCATGCATGATTCTGTTCACCAGTGACCTTCTCTTCGGGAGCAAGATTTTGGGCGCTGCGAAATTCGCTGGCCTGCGCGGACAAGGAATCCGTTCACGCGCAGCACTCGACACCCATGCACCCAATGCATCGCACTTCTTCCTCGATCTAGAAACAGAACTCGCGGAAGGCGAATCACCCGAAGCGCTGCTCGATGCAGCACTCGGGCATCCACATCTGCGAGTGTTTGCGTTTGCTGGGCATATGCACACAGACAAACTTCGTGCCGCACAATCACGGCTGAGCGCGTCAAAGGTTGTCGAACCCAGTGCAGCCTCTGACGCAGTTCGACACGAAGTTCATTCACGCGGTTCACTTGCGTCGCGACTTGCTGAGATCCTTCCCCCACGCATTGCGGAGCAGCGCTGATGGTTGGTCGCGAAGACAGCGGTGTCTGGATCACACTCAAGGAAGAAGTCCACGCAGCGCCCGGAGATGTTGCTGCGTGCATCGCAAACGCAGTTGGTTTCACGCGCTGGATCGCAGTGGGATGTGAAATCGCCGAGTCATCCGATTCCGATGTTGGCGCAACGCAGCCAACGCTTGCCATTGCGTGGGATCGCGAATGGGAACATGTGACGCGCGTGCGTATTCTCGAACACGACACAGATGGCCTTGCGGATGGACGCGCGCGGATTCGGTTCGAGTGGTTTCCATCGCCTATCGACGACACGCCAGTTCCGATTGAAATCACGGTCGCCCCACTTGCGGAACAAGGCGACGGAACCGGTGGCGCGCGCGTCATTGTGCGTCATGGGCCTTTCGCCGAAGACACCGACAACTTGCTGTTTATGGCAGATAGCGCAGAGAGTTGGCGCTGGTATCTCTGCAACTTACGCAGCGTGCTTGAGGCAAAACACGACATGCGCGCCATCCGACCGCTCTAGGCCCTCTCAAGACGCGCGTGCTGCCATGCACCAACGAGCCATGCACGCGGTGACGCGATTTCGCGCGCGTCCGGCGTATACTGCCGACCCTATGTTTGAGAACTTGACAGAGCGACTTTCTTCTGCGTTTCGCAACCTTTCTGGCCGCGGCACGATCTCTGAATCCAATGTGCAAGAAGCGCTCGGCGAGATTCAAACAGCGCTGCTTGAAGCCGATGTGGAATTGAGCGTCGCCAAGCAGTTCTGCGCGGATGTGATGGCGAAGGCCAAAGGGCGCGAAGTCACAAAGAGTTTGAAGCCAGGTCAAGAACTGGTAGGCATCGTGCATGACGAACTCGTCGCACTCATGGCACCAGACGCGAGCGACGAAAGTACCTCGCGCATTTTCTTGGTCGATCCCGGTCCAACCATCATCATGATGTGCGGCCTCCAAGGCTCGGGCAAGACGACAACCTGCGGGAAGCTCGCTGCGTACTTCAAGAAGGCAGGCCGCTCGGTACTTGTTGCAGCGGCCGACCTCCAGCGTCCCGCTGCTGTCGAGCAGTTGCAGCAAGTGGTTGAAGGCGTCGCTCTGCACGCCAAGGGAAGTGCCAAGATCGCCTTCTACGGCGAGCCTGACAAGTGTGCCGAATACGGCAAGGCTGTCAACGCTGCCGTTGGTGTGTGTCGGCGCGCGGTCGAACGCGGCCGCACCGAACGCTTCGATGTGGTCATCCTCGACACCGCGGGGCGCCTCCATGTCAACGACGAACTGATGAAAGAACTTGAAGGAGTGCGCATGTCCGTGCAGCCTCATCAAATTCTGCTCGTTGTCGATGCCATGACCGGTCAAGACGCCGTACGAAGCGCGAAGGCGTTCCACGATCGCCTTGCAATTGATGGCGTGATCCTCACGAAACTTGACAGCGATACGCGCGGCGGCGCAGCGCTCACTGTGCGCAAGGTGACAGGGGCTCCGATCAAATTCCTCGGCACAGGTGAGAAGTTCGACGCGCTCGATGAGTTCAGTCCGAAGCGCATGGCTGGCCGCATCCTCGGCATGGGCGATGTTGTCGCGCTTGTCGAGAAGGCGCGCGAAGAAGTGACGGATGAAGAAGCCGAAAAAATGGCCGAGAAATTGGCCAAAGGCAAACTCACCATGGACGACTTCCTCTCCCAGATGAAGTCGTTGCGTCGCATGGGGCCGATGAAACAACTGCTTGGACTGTTGCCTGGCGTGGGCAGCGCTTTGAAGGATGTCAACATCGACGACAAGCAGTTCGATCGTTTGGTGGGCATGGTCCACTCTCTGACGCAA
>JASGCF010000176.1:0-2678 GCA_030054275.1 Limnohabitans sp.
AGTTGCTCAGTAGGAGCGACAGATCCGACGCGCCAACACTTCCGTCCTGGTCAAGATCAGCCGCTCCTCCGACCGAACCCCCTGCCCCAAGCATGAACGCAAGATCGGACGCGTTCACCACTCCATCGTTGTTGATGTCACCCACCACATCGAAGCAGAGACTCGTTGCACCTTGAACGCAGTACGAATCCCATGCATTGGTGCAGCAGTACGGATCAGCAGCGCAGACCGCCACACAGCACTCAGCATCGTTGCAACCGGGCGTGAAATGTGCCGTGTCACACACTCCGCCTTGGCCGCAAACAGCGTTGTTCGTGATCACAAGCGTACCCGCTGCGTTCTGGGCGTTGTTGGCGGCGACGCGTATCAGGTAACTGTGTCCGGCGAGCACTGGGTAATCGAGTCGAACGCCGTTGCCGAGAACGCAATCGGACCCCACCGATGCCGAGCAAGTGATCGATTCGAGGGGTTGAGAGCAGTCTTCGTAGAGCGCCAGTGTCATCTGCGCCTCAGCGAACTCGGTACACACGCGAATCGTCAGCATGCCGCTTGATGGTGCGATGTAGCGGCGCCATGCCGTTCGAACATCGTAAACGCCGCAGGGCGAAGGGGCGCTTGGCTCCCACCCGTCGCTGTAAAAGGTGTAGAACTGGTAACTCGACGGAACAGAGTCTGAAAGCAGAATCGCCTGATCACAGTTGTAGCCCGTCCGGCATGTAGACTCGGCGCGTTGGACGCAGAGGTCATCCCAAAATTGGTCGCAGCAAAATGGATCGACGGTGCACACGGCTGCGAAACAACGGCTTGAACTGCAGCCTCCCGTCGAGTGTTCTGCAAAGCAGTCACCTGTCGGCGAGATCGGTGCGCACGAAACGAAAAGCTCACCAGCAACATCACCGCCACCCACGGCCGAGATGCGAATGTAGTAGTCCTCGCCGGCAACCACTCCAAAGCGAAGAGAACTTGCGTTGGCTGCACTGCAACTTGTTGTGCTGTCGAGCGAGCACGCAGCGAATGCCCCACACTCCTCAGACATCGCGAGGCTTGCCTTTCCGGTCGCGTAACTGGTCGGACAGGCTGTGACCGTCATCATGCCACTGCATGTTGCAACCACACGACGCCAAACCGACCACTGGTCACCAATGCCACAAGGCGTTTCATCGGACGGCGTAAGATCAACGCGCGTATCAAACCATGCATTGGTCGGCACTGATGGCGTGATCGTAAGAGCGGTGCTGCAGGAGAGCCCATCCTGAGGAAGCAGCGTCCATGAGTAGGTCTCCTTCATGATGTTCGCGCGGTTGCTGGGATTGCGAACGAGCGGGTTTGGGTCCGTGACCTCAAGCGAAAGTTGGATGCCGCCCGGCGGGATCGTGAAAAGCCCAGTTTCGATCGAAGGCAATGATTCATCCGGAAGCAGCGCGCCGCCGAGCCTCCAACGCACGACGAGATCATGGCCGATTGGTTTGACGAGAGAAGCTCCGATGCTCCCACCGGCACGCACTGAAGTTCCGGGCGCGTGGGTGAAATACTCGGCCATCTGAGTGGCGAGGTGGATCTTGACGATCATCTGCTCGATCGATGGCCCGTTGAACGGTCGATCAAGCGTCCTCATGAGTGAGTCGAGGGTCGGGCGAAATACTCCAGTGTTGTGGTAGTACGCACCTTCAAAGCAGTCGTGTACGCCAACTACGGGCAGTTCGACACCGAGCCAATGGACCCACTTCGTGTCGGCGGCGATCATCATCGCCCGATTCCGAATACTGACATTCGGTGCTGCGAGTTCCGGCCCAGCGTAGTTCGGTGGATCGGCGGGGTCCTGATACTCGTCCGCAAGTTCACCGAATGCGTGGCCGAGTTCATGCTCGGCGATCTGAAACGATTGCGCGTTTCCACCGGAGCAGGTACTGACATTCGCACCCGCGTATCCAGCGCCACCGTAGGTCGGACTGTTGGCAAGCGCCAAGATCTGATCCCAGTCGGGCGCGGAGGCCGCCGCCTGCTGCGCTTTCGCTGTGTTGATGCCCAAGAGGCGATCCGTCACGCCGTCCGCCCAGAACCGCATATCGAGCGCGGTATTGCGACTGATTCCCTGCATCGGATCGTTGTCAACACCCTCGTCGGTACTGATCACATACACGCGATGCACATTGAAGTAGCGGCGATAGGTTGCGTACGGCTCCCGCTGCTCAAGAAACTGCCACGCGAGATCAACCTGTGTCCGATAGAGCCCTTGGTCGTCGGCTTGATAGCCATCACCGACAAACACCATGTCGATGCGATTGCTGCTTGGCCCCCACCAGCGCACCGTCTCCGAATTCCAAGCGCTGTCGAGCGGCGGCAACGGAGTCGGAAGATCGACCTCGAGTCGCTTGCCCACAAGCGTTCCGGCCGGACCAGGGTGACAGCAGTAGAGGTGATCCTTGCCCTGCGGAATCCCGTCTCCATTGGCTTTCCCGCCATCCGGAGGTGCTGGCTCCAGAGAGCTAGGAACGAGCAGCGGATCGGCGAGTGCGCGAGTCGTTGCGAAATTCGCCTCGAGAGTGAAGACGAGCGTTATGGCGAAAGTACTGGCGAGGACAGGCCTCCGCGAGCGTCCCGCAACGGGCAACTTGATTGCATCCGATCGAGTGCGGTGTTCTCGATGTGGGATCGGTTGTGGGATCGGTTGTGGGATC
>JASGCF010000176.1:2778-6994 GCA_030054275.1 Limnohabitans sp.
TGTGGGATCGGTTGTGGGATCGGTTGTGGGATCTGCTGTGGGGTTCGGGATCTGTGATCGTTCATAGGAAGTCCTGAGACTGAAACCTGTTTCTGAAGGGCCATTGCGCTCGTTGTCCGGCGGCGTCTGCAGCAGCCGCCGCTGCCATCGTCGTTGAAACTCGCGAACGCGCAGACCATGGAGAAAGTCCGACAGTGCAGACAGAGCATGGTTCCCGCACCCTTTGCGATCCCTCGACCATGCACCGAAAATGGGCTTCGGCACTGTGTCCTACAGAAGTTTGGCTCTCTTTTGAGCTTTGCATGGGCCAATCGGCGGCCTACGGCACACCACGGTCTCGGCGCCCGCATGGAGCGTCACCGACCGACACAACGCAGTGGTGAACTTCCCCTCGGCACCCTCTCTTGAGCCACGACCCAGTTCGACTCGCCTTCACGCTTGACCGTCTCGAGGAAATCGCTACCATCCCTCCCCTTCGCCTCGTTAGCTCAGTTGGCAGAGCAGCTGACTCTTAATCAGCGGGTCGTAGGTTCAACCCCTACACGAGGCATGAAAGTTGCGAAAGGCATGACGGTCCCTGAAGGGCATGAAAGTTGCGAAGGGCCTGAAAGTTGCGAAGGGCATGAAAGTCCCCGAAGTCGAGAGAGATGCGACGGCACCGGACACGGCACCGGATACAGCCGTAGTCGGAGCGTCGCACGGCGCCGAGCCAACCGCAGGAAACGCAGATCGAAAGTAGGCGTGTCAGCAAGGCGCGCCTTCTTCCTTTTTGAAGCCCTTCGCCGATCGCTTTCCTCGCCCGCACCCGCCGTCCGCCGAACGGGGTGCTTTGCAAGGGAAGGTGCCTGACACGAATGCCGCTGCGGAAGGTAGCCTTCTCTTCCCGCAGCGTGTTTCGGGCATTCCCACCCTCCTTCGAGATCCACCGCGCCGTGCAGGGCCAACCCGATCCATCCTCGCTTCACGCGCTGCGCGATCTCGAGGAATCTGAACGCGTGCGTGCGTTTGGCGCGATTGTGGCGCATGACTTGAACAACGCGCTCTTTGCGCTCTCAGGCCGCATGCAGTTGCTGCGACGACAAGCCACCGACCCAACGCTCGCTGCATCACTCGACAGCCTGCGCGACACTGTGAAATTGTTTGAATCGCAACTCGCACTGCTCCATCACGCATGTCCTCGTGACCAGTTCCCCGATTCGTTTCGCTCCATTCGTTCGGTGCTTCTCGCGTTCTTCACGGCGCCGGAGACGGCGACCTTCAAGATCTCAGGAAGCGAAGAACTTCTCGAGCACCTGCCAGCGGACGCGTCGATCGAGGGTGATGGCGATCCTCTTCGAGTTGCGCTGCGCCAACTTCTAGCACTGCACCGGATGCGTGGCGCGCGCACGCTGCACATCTCGGCTGCCATCGAATCGGCGAACCAAGCGACGCTTACGATTTCGATCGAAGATCACGCGGGCTGCGCGGCCGCACATTGCAATCCACCGTCCCTTCTTGGTGGGTCATTCGATCTCGCCAATCTTCCGATCACAGCTGCGGCCCGCGCGGTACGCGATATCGGCGGCAGCGTTCGCTGCAACAACACAGCGAACGGCGTCTGCTCCGAGTGTGTCGTTCCGATCCGTCGCGGTATGCGCCTGAATCCCGAGCAAACTGACTCGTGTGAACACGCGTCGATCACGGCTCCGCCAGCCCGTCGCATTCTGGTTGCAGATGATGACCCAGCTGTGCGCGCGCTCTTGGTTGCCGCGCTTGAATCTGTCGGCGACGATCTTGATTCGACCGACAGCCCTGCATCGGTGGCGACGCGAACCGACCTCGCAAACTTCGATGCCATGGTGCTTGATGCGGGCGGCGGCGGTATTGAAGCGCTGTATGCACTGCGTGATCGCGGCGAAACACTGCCCGTGCTTCTCGTGAGTGGTGCGCCTGTCGATGAACTGCCAAGCGGCACCACGCGCATGCTCTTGAAGCCATTTCCGCTCGATGAACTCGACCGAACGCTCACGAAATTGTGCGCAGCGCGGGGGTAGACCTCTCTTCACACCAGTGCCAACATGGCGCGCGCAACAGGCGCCAATGGCTCGGGCATCTTGCTCGCTTCGCAGAACATGAACTCGTCGTATTCCCAACCGAGTTCTGGCGTTGCGCTTTCGGCCAACTGCAACCGATGCACGATTTCCCATGTGAACGCGACAGGGTCGTAAAGCAGCGCGACCGCGATCGCGGGCGTCGTAGCCTCCAGTCGCGCCTCTTCAAGCAGTTCTCGACAGACTTGCGTCGCAGGCTCAACACCCGGCTCAAGCCCGCCGCCCGGCACAAACTCCCACAGATTTGGGTAGTACGCGACGCGCGCCGAACGCTTCCCGACGAGCACCTTTCCATCGCGCGACGCGATGCCTTTCACCCCAAGCGGTCGAACTCCGCAGTCAAGACCTGGCCAGTCGCCCTCAGCGCGCTGGACGGCATAGAACCGATACGAGCACTCTTGCACATGAATCTGCACACCGCCGTGCCCGTTCCGACTTGTGCCAAGGACCTGCAGCATCGTGCCATCGAAGTACTTGGGATTCGCCGCACATAAGGCGCTCCAACGCGCATCCACCTCGTCGAGTGACACATCTTTCGGCACAAAGCGCCCCTCCGTAGCCACGACGACGGGCGGCCTGCGAAGTCGAATGATTCGCGATCCAGTCACGCTTCAGACCTTCGCTTTCGGAAGCAGCCGCACGGGTGCCTGCTCACTTTGATTACACTCGGGGTTATGTCCCAACACAGCACAGCCTACCGCACGGCCCCAACCGAAACGACCGGCATGCCCGGCGGCATTCCCTTCATCATTGGGAACGAAGCTGCAGAGCGCTTCTCGTTCTACGGCATGAAGACCATCCTCGCCGTTTTCATGACGCAGTATCTGCTGAGCGCTTCGGGCGAGTCAGCGTATCTCACCGATGCACAAGCGCGCGAGTATGTGCACCTCTTCGTTGCAAGCGCGTACTTCTTCCCTGTGCTCGGCGCGATTGTTGCAGACGCGTTCCTCGGTAAGTACCGCACGATCATGCTGCTTTCGATCGTGTATTGCCTTGGACACGCTGCGCTTGCGCTCATCGACTTGCCAAGCGCCTTCCTGCAGGCAACGCTCGATCCGAAGGGCTGGCTCATCGCAGGTCTCTTCCTCATCGCGCTTGGCTCAGGCGGCATCAAGCCATGCGTCTCAGCGCATGTTGGCGACCAATTCGGCAAATCCAACAGCCACCTGCTTTCACGCGTCTTCGGCTGGTTCTATTTCTCGATCAACTTCGGCTCATTCTTCTCGACATTGCTTACGCCTTGGCTCTTGAAGCACCACGGGCCGGGCTGGGCCTTCGGTGTACCCGGCATCTTGATGGCACTTGCAACGCTGGTCTTCTGGCTCGGACGGCATCGGTACATCCACATCCCGCCGAAGGGTTTCGGTTTCATTCAAGAAACCTTCTCGAAGGAAGGTCTCGGAGCGCTTGCAGGCCTCATCTCGATCTACGCCTTTGTCGCTGTGTTCTGGTCGCTGTACGACCAATCGGGTGGCGCGTGGGTGCTGCAGGCAGCGCAAATGGACTGCAACTTCCTCGGCATTCAGTGGCTTGAATCGCAGGTGCAAGCAATCAACCCCTTGTTGATCCTCTGCTACATCCCGCTCTTTGCGTATGTGATTTATCCCGTTGCCGGAAAGTTGGTGAAGCTCACCCCGCTTCGCAAGATTGGTGTTGGATTCTTCCTCTGCGTCGTTGCGTTTGGAATCAGCGCATTCGCACAGCAGAAAATCGATGTGGCACAAGCAGCGTTTGCACAGAAGGTGACGCCGATGGTCGCTGCTTCAAGCATCGACTATCCAGCAACGATCGCAGAACTCAAGTCTGCGGAGCGAAACGCGACAGCGCGGAACATCGAAGAACTTCTGAAGGACGCGAAGCCAACCAAAACCGCATGGCAGGACAAGATGGCCAAATCGATGTCGGTTGGTGGCATTGCCATCGCCACAGATAAGACGCGCCACGACGCAGAGTGGCCATCGATTGCATGGCAACTGCTCGCATACATCGTGCTCACGGCTGCCGAAGTACTTGTGTCGGTGACCTGTCTTGAGTTCAGCTACACGCAAGCTCCCAAGAAGATGAAGTCTTTCATCATGAGCCTTTATCTCCTCAGCGTTCCGGCTGTCAGGAAGTTTCCAGCCGAA
>JASGCF010000177.1 GCA_030054275.1 Limnohabitans sp.
CACAAGAATCGGAAGATCGTCATGGTTATGCCGATTGCCATCGGTAATTGCGCTGCCGTAGAGGACGACTGTCGAGTCGAGGAGCGATCGCCCATGCTCTCTCGTCTTCTCAAGCGCACGCAGAAACGCTGCGAATCGCTCGACCTGATATCGATTGATGGCCGCGAAATGTGCAAGTTTCTCTGCATCGCCACCATGGTGCGACACATCATGGTGCCCCGCCGAAACGCCAATCTCGCGGTACGGCCGATTCGACCCCTCATTCGCAAGCATCAGCGTGGCAACGCGGGTCGAATCGGTACGAAACGCAAGCGCCAACACTTCGCCCAACAGATCCACGCGACGAGCGAGGTCATATGGACCACCTTCAAACTCTGGAAGCTCGCCTTCATCCAGTGAAGCCAACGCATCGGTGTCAAGACGCCGCTCAAGATCGCGCACGCCGTCGAGATACTCATCGAGCCTCGCGCGATCATCGCGACCCACAATCGTTCCAAGCCGACGCGCCTCGTCAACAGCGCCATCGAGAATAGATCGTCGTGACCGAAGCCGCGCAGCACGCTCATCAGGCGGTTCGGAGGTCCGCCCGAAAATGCGCTCAAACGCGGCGCGAGGATCCGTTTCCTTCCCGTTCGGCAACGATTCCGATTTCCATGAAATGTTCGCGCTGTATGCGCACGAATACCCAGAATCACAATTGCCCGCAGTCATCGCGGGTTCACTCCCAAGTTCAAGCGAACGCAATCGTGTTGCACCGATACGGCTCTTCCCGCCGAGTGCTTGTACTTCAAGATCATCTGCGATGGCCTGATCGATCGATCGACCGGCACAAATATCATCGCCTGCCGTTTTCTTCGGCTGCGCACCGGTCAAAAAACACGCGGCACTGCGCGCGTGATCGCCAGGTCCGTCGCCATTGGCCTCTGCGTTTTTATGACGAAGTCCGGTGTAAACCGCGACCTTTGCGCGCAGCTCTGCAAGTGGCGCGAGTGAGGGTGACGGAATCCACGATCCATCAGCGGCGACTGTTGGCGTCCATGCAGCGGGCTGCACACCGTTTGGAAAGAAGAGATACGCCACGCGCGTCGGTGCGGCTTCAGCACTCAATAGAGAAGCGCGCGCCTCGCTTCCGAGTCGCAGGCCGACTCCCCGCGGCATCATGGCTTCGAGTGCAGGAAGCGTGATCGCGGCGCCAAGGCCGCGCAACACTGTCCTGCGATGAAGAAGTGGCTCGCGCATCCTTGGAATCTAGCCGCGATGCAGAACGCAGCAATCACTTCGAAGGAAGAATCAAGAAATCGTTCCGACGGCGAAATGCGTCCGAACGAACAATTCCCTCGACGAGCGTTGCGAACTCACCGCGCGCGCGAAGGTCATTGGCCAGTTGATCGAGAAGCGTGTCATCTGCATCTGCAGTTCCGCGACCAAGCGCATAGATCAACAATCGTCGTGCAAGCGAACGCTCAAAGCCATCATGGTTGCGGAGGTGAGCCTCGATTCCGCGTGCGCCAGCGAGCAGTGAGCCATCGGGTAACTCGGTCGTGTCATCAACCGGAATCCCATCAACCATCGTTCGCAATCGCCCGTCTGCGTCGATCGCCTCGAATGCAAGTCCGTATGCATCCATCCGAACATGACACGACGCGCAATCAGGATTTTCCCGATGCAGTCGCATGAGTTCACGCATCGAGAGACCAGCGCGCGCGTCTTTCGTTTCCGGAAGTTGCGGGACGCCTGGAGGCGGCGGAGGGGGCGCTTCATCAAGCAACGCTTCCAGCACCCACTTCCCGCGCTTCACCGGACTCGTGCGTGTTGGATTACTTGTGGCAAGCAAAATCGACGCGTGGCCAAGCACTCCCGATGCGCGTGTGGCGGGAAGTTCAACTTCAAATCGCCGATCCGCGCGTGTTTCGCGCGGGGCTTCGAGGTTGTCAACGAATTCGAAGCCATAATGCTTCGCCAATTTCCGATCAACAGAGGTCACGCGCGATTCAAGTAATGCGCGCACGGGCACAGCACCCTCGACCACGCGTGCAAACAATGCTTCGGTTTCTGCTTGCATGGATGCGAGCAACGCTGGATCAACCGTTGGATACAACTTTGGATCGAGTGAACGAAGCGGAAGTCCATCGATCCCGAGCCACTGCGTTGCAAAACGCTTGGAAAGCGAAATCGCCCGCGGGTCGCGCAACATTCGACGCGCTTCGCGCGCAACATCGTCTGGTGTCGCCAAGTGTCCCGCGCGGGCAGCCTCGCGCAGCACTTGGTCGGGCACACTCGACCAAAGGAAGTTTGCCATTCGCAGCGCAATCTCATCGCCCGAGAGATCGCGGCCCTTCGCGTCAGGCGCTGCGCGCTCGATGCACAGCAAAAATCGCGGATCGACGAGCAGTGCGGTCACCAGTGCCCGCAGCGTTTCGTTCCATGCGGCGTCCTTTCCATCACGCGCCGTCGCAGCTTCGCGCGCGACTGCAGCAAGCCGAGCCGCTTCCTCAGATGCAAGTGTTCGACCGAAAAGTTCTTCACCTACGGCGCTCGCAACGCGCCGTAATCGGACAAGTTCGGAACCTTCGCCAGCGAACGCTTGCGCACGCATTTCAAACGGTGTTGGCTGCGGCGGCCCAAGCGGCCCCTCCACTTCCACTGCGGCAACAAGGAGGTTGCGATCACGCCGCTTCGGATCTGCCGCTTTGGGATCCCAAAAGTCATTCAAAAATCGCAGCGAAAGACGCTGCAGACCGCGACGCAACTCACCTTCCCACACAAGTGATTCCGGCTTCGCACTTTCTGCCTCGACCACTTGCTCAAGCACTCGTGTTCCATCGATTTCAAGTGCAGCGCGCGCAAGTTCGTCGCCTGCTTGCTGTGCCGCTACACGCACCGTGATTCGATAGCGCGCGTTTACTGCAATCTCGGTCGAAGCAGAAAGCGCGCCGTTGGTTGCGAGGGTTGCGAAGCCGTCGTAGACGCCGCCTTGGCCAACCCGCTCTAGTTGCTCTGCAGCAATCACCGTGCGCTGTTGGCGTGCATCTGGAACACACATCGATGCGATCGCTTCCGCAGCGTCGAAGTACTTCTCGACGAGAAGTGGTGAAAGCGCGAGCGTGTCACCAGTCGTATCGAATCCTTCGCCGATTTCATCTGCAGGAAGCAGCGGTTCCATCGATATCTCAACGCCGAAGACATCACGCACAGCGCCAGCGTACTGGGCTCGGTTGCGTCGACGCACTGCGGGAACTTCGCGGGACATCGGCGCGATGGTTGCGTCAATCGCCGCAACAGCATGCGCGTACTCGTCGCGTGTCGGGCGAAGTTCTTCATCAGCGGGCGGCATATCGCGCTTCGCCAAACGCTTGCGCAAAGCACGCAGTGGCTCCTCTGCGATGAGATTCCGCTTCAGAATCGGCGTCAGGTCGAAGCCGCCCTTTCCACGCGGTCCATCATGACAATCGACGCAGTGCGTTTCAAGCAATGGTCGTACCGCACTTGGAAGTGCGATATCACTCGAAGGAGATATTCCACCTTTGGAATATCGATCGACATCGTGACCTTCACGCCCGCCACCGAGCGACAAGATCGCAATGATGGCAAGCGTGCAACGCATGCGTTACTTCGTCACCTTCGCGCGGAACGGGATCATTGGTAAAAGCGCGCCATTGACGACATTTGCGCGTATCGGATTGTTCTGCCACGCATAGACCACTTCCACTGGATCAGCAACGCCTTCTGCGGAAAGCAGGATGCCGTCGCGGCCTTCATCCAGAATCGTGGCGTTGGCCCAAACAAACTTCCCATCCGCGCCGGCCAACGCGAAACCATCGGGCTTGCCATGCATGGCATGAAGGCCTTGCGCATGATCGAAGCGCACACGCACGAAATTGCCATTTTCCCGCTCTGCGCTGCGAAGTTCGGGACCTTGCCACGCCACATTCGCTTCGCCGTACACAGATGCGCGCGCCCACGCAGCGAGCCGCTCGCCAACTTCGCGCTTCTGGCGCGGATGAATGTCCGCTGCGTCGCCGAGGTCGATGGCGCTTGCAAAGCCACCGCGACCTTCGCGCGATCCTTGAAACTGCGCCTCGCGCAGCAATGCCCACGCACCTTGCGCTGGTTCATTTTCGACAAACGGCATGAATGCGGCGAGTTGCACAATACCCCACGCGAGATTGGGGTTGCCCGACTTTGCGCGCCACGACTCCATCAAGAGGGGCAGCAACTTTCGATAGTTGTCTGGCTCGCCTGCATTCGATTCGCCCTGATACCAAATGGCGCCGCGCGCTGGAAACGAAATGCACGGGGCCATCATCGCGTTCCAGATGGCAGCAGGTTCGTGCGGCTCTGTGCCTGGTGACTTGGTGACATCGCGCCGCGCAGGCGCAACAACGCGCGGAACGCCGCCGCCCTGTCGCCACAACCACGAGCCTGCAAGTTCGATCTCATCCTTTGTGTCGGCCAAGATGAGTTTCATCGGGCCGTTCGCAAAGCCGCCTTGGCCGTGCAAATCGAGCGTCGCGATGGTGATGCGATGGGTGCCACCTTTGAGTCCTTGAGGAAGTTCGTACGAGCGCCGACGCGTCCAATCGCCAATCGTGTTACCAACTTCAACGCCATCGATACACGCAACATCCGCGTCATCGATCGGCGGTAGTGACAGCGTGATGGGCCGATCTGCCCATGCAGCGGGCACTTCGAATGTGCGAGTGAACCAAACGAATCCGTCAAATCCTTCGAGCGACGCGTCGACCGCGCCGTACAACGCGGGCAGTGTTGTATCGCGCCATGCCAGTGGAAAGTTCTTCGAGGACTCTGGCTTCGACCATCCTTCGCGGCCGCCAACTTCGGTTTCGAGAACACGCTTCCAGTATGCAGCGCGCGCCTGACGGAAACGCGCCTCTCCCTTTTGAGCCTCCGCATCGCGAGCATCTGCGCCAGTCGATTCGAACTCCACAATGCGTGCTTCGAGTTCCCGCGCCACACTCTGTATCGAAGGCTCAGGCGACGCCATCATGAGATCGCGCGGAATCCACGGCTCAATGCGCGTGCCGCCCCACGAGATATCGACGAGCCCGATTGGCACTTCAAGATCGAAGGCGCGAGCAAGATCGACGCCGAACCAAAATCCAACGGCCGTGAACGAACCCACAGTCTCGGCCGATGCAACGCGCCACATACCGCGTACCGTCATCGCTGGCCGCGCGGCTGTGACATGCGGCGCCTTGAACGAACGAATCGGAACACGCGGCGCGAGCTCCTTGGCGCGACTCGCTTCGTTTGACGCGTCAACGGTCCACTCCATATTCGATTGGCCAGAGCAAAACCACACTTCGCCGACGAGGACATCGGCAACGGTGACAGCGCCACTTGGCGCTTGCACGACCAAACTTCGCGGTTCGAGTGACGCGTCCATGGCGGGCAGTTCGATCGAGAATCGTCCATCTTTGGCCGCAACGCCTTCATTGCGCAGTGCGCCAAAGGTCACCGTCACGCGCTCGCCTGGAAGCGCAGTACCGCTCACTGGAATCGGACGCTCACGCTGCAACACCGCGTGATCACGGAAGAGCGGATCGAGTCGCACATCTGCCTGTGCCGCTGTTGCAAGAAATACGACCGTCACCCACGCAAACGCTCGCACGCTGTCTGCGGCCGCGTTTCGGGAGTTCAGCGATGACGAAGATAGGGAATCAACCGGATGGTGCAGCATCACAGCATCGTCACACCCAATCGCCCGCGCCGCAAGGGTGTGCGAGCGGAGTTGAGAGAAACGCTGGAATCAGCGCGCCGTTGCTCGACTGCCTTCGCCGCATTGCCGATACTCCACCGCGTCGCAATCTGCGACTTTTTGGAGTTCCCCACATGTGCGGTGTGATTGGTTGCGCTACTTCCCGTGAGCATCATCTGACGCTCGACGATGCGTCGCTGTGTGACTTGCGTGAACTGTTGATTCACCGCGGACCCGATGACGCTGGCCTCGTCCGAGCACATCACATTGCCTTGGCTCACCGCAGACTGGCACTGCTCGATCTCGAAGGAGGCGCGCAACCATTTGAATTGCAGGTCGCAGGCGTTCCCCGCGTGGTGCTCGCATGGAACGGCGAGATCTACAACCACCAAGAACTCCGCAAAGTGCTCGCAGCGGAAGGCGCGATCTTCCGCACACGCTCTGATACGGAAACACTCGCGCAACTTCTTGCGCGACGCGGTACAGCTGGCCTGCAACTC
Organism: Limnohabitans sp.; assembly: GCA_030054275.1. GTDB lineage: Bacteria > Planctomycetota > Phycisphaerae > Phycisphaerales > SM1A02 > QWPT01. Next base: position 6,220 of record JASGCF010000177.1, read on the forward strand.
TTGCGAGGCATGTTCGCCATCGCTGCGTGGTTTCCGGCAAGTGACGAACTTCTTCTTGCACGAGATCCGTTTGGCATCGTTCCGCTGTATCACGCGCGCGTTCGCCAAGGAGCGCATCACGAAGTGCTGTTCGCAAGCGAGCCTGGGCCAATTCTTGCGCATCCTCTGTTCGACGCGCAGCCAGATTGGGCATCCGTCGCGTCGTATCTTGAACTCCCGCGTCGATCTTTCGGTGCGCGCACGATGTACAGCGGTCTTTCGATGGTGATGCCTGGCGAAGCGTTGCGGTTCGACCTTTCGCAGACATCGATTCCGGTGCATTCGTCAAACTTCTCACCGACACACGCGCATCCAACCATGTCGTTGTCGGAAGCAACATGGCGAGTTCGCGATGCACTGACGCAATCGATTGAAACGCACATGGTTGCAGATGCGCCCGTCGCCACGCTGCTTTCTGGCGGCATCGACAGCACGATCATCGCCGCAGTTGCCCGCACACGAAGTGACCGATTGGTCACCTTTGCAGCCGGGGCTGAGCGCGATGTGACCGAGCCACGAAGTGATCTCTTCATGGCGCGTCGCGTTGCAACGCTGCTTGGAAGCGAGCATCACGAAGTACTGGTTGATCGCGAGACCTTTGCTGCAACATGGAGTGCGCTTGTATCTGATGCTGCGTTACCGCTTGCGACGCCGAAGAGTTCGTCAGCGCCCTCGCCAGACAACGCGCCCTTTGCGTGCGGAGC
>JASGCF010000178.1:0-1065 GCA_030054275.1 Limnohabitans sp.
TGAAGCACGGCATGCCCCACGGAGTGCACTCGTAACCACGCTTGCCCATGAGGAACTCGAGGAACAGCGGCGACTGGTTGAAAATCCATCGTCGCTTTCCTTCGTTGCGATTCGAGAGAATCATCTCGAAGAGATCGTGTGTGCCCTGCCGCTTCAAAAATCCGGTTTGATCGGGCGCCTTGTCGTAGGCGTAGCCCGGCGAAAGCATCATGCCTTCGACACCAAGTTCCATCATCTCATCGAAGAAGACGCGTACAGAGTTGGGATCTGCGCCTTCAAAGAGCGTGGTGTTGGTGGTCACTCGGAAACCCATTTGCACGGCAAGTCGAATTCCTTCAATGGCCTTCGCATAAGTGCCTTCTCGGCATACCGCGAAATCGTGGTTCTCTTCTTGACCGTCCATGTGCACACTGAAGGTCAGGTACTTCGATGGCTTGAAGAGCCCCGCCTCGAGTTTCTCCTTGAGAAGCAGCGCATTGGTGCAGAGGTAGATGTACTTTCGGCGGGCAACAAGCCCCTCGACGATTTCCTTGATCTCGGGGTGAAGCAGCGGCTCGCCGCCTGGGATCGAAACCATCGGAGCGCCACACTCTTCGACAGCGTCGAAACACTGTTTCGGCGTCAGATGTCGCTTGAGGATGTGGGCTGGGTACTGAATCTTGCCGCAGCCCGCGCAGGCGAGGTTGCACCGAAAGAGCGGCTCGAGCATGAGGACCAGCGGGTAGCGCTTCCGACCTCGGAGCTTTTGCCCGAGAACATAGGTCGCTACGGTCCACATTTGGCTAATAGGAACGCCCATCGATACCTTTCTTTCGTGCGGATCTCCGGTGAAGATCTCTGCACGAAATCGCTCAACGAATTCCCGCGCGCAGATCCTGTCGTCGCGATCTGCCGTGCACGCGGTTCACACCTCCGGTCGCGGCGACATGCCGCGCGCGGAGTTCAAGATTCTACGAAAAATTCGATCTTCGCCCGAACCGCAGGTTGCGTGACGGCCGTAGCGCGCGCCGTGTCACGAGCCGTTTCCATCTCTCAGCAGGTTCATGAACTTGCCTTGCCGGATGC
>JASGCF010000178.1:1165-2661 GCA_030054275.1 Limnohabitans sp.
CGAGATGAATGATCGCCCATGACGGAGCGTAACTGAGCATGACTGAGCGAAACGAGAGCACCGACGCTGACACGAGTGGCACGCATGACCATGCGCGCGGCTCGCATGGCTCTCACGCCACCTCGCACGATGCCAGCACACAACTAAGTGCTCACGACGCGATTGCGCTTGACCTCCTCATCGAACACGGCTTCGACTTGGACGCGGCGATCGCAGCTGCGCCTGCAGCGGACGCGACCATCGAGCGCCGACTTCGGGCTGCCTACGACCAATTCCTGCGCTTCGAGAGTTATCCCGTCGAAGCACCCGACGCGAGTTTGGTTGACGCAACTCTCGCCCGCATCGCACGCGAAGACGCAGCGCAGCGCGATCGTCTGCGCTTCTCAAACGCGCCGGTCTCGGTTGGTTCGAGTAAGCGTTGGCATGATTTCATCGCGCTGGCTTGCGCAGCGATTTTGCTGCTGTCGGTCGGGGTCCCTGTGATGAGTTGGATGCAAGGGCGCAACGCTGAGTCGATGTGCGCGTCGAACCTGCGCACGCTTGGAACTAGCGTCGCCTCGTACCTTCAGGACCACAAGAGCCTGCCCATCGCAGCTGGTTTTGGCGCAGAGCTCGCCAACCTCGCGGATTGGTCGAAGTACCGCAATCACAAGCACCTCGATGCCTTGGTGGGTGGCGGCTACTGCGCTGCCGGCTGCGCAGCGTGTGGCAACGACACGACGGGCGAGGGCTATGCGTCGCAGATTCCTAGCGACGCAGCCATGCGAACTTGGATGGGTGGCATGCGCATGCCGGCGATCGCAGACCGAAATCCGGTCATCGACCTTAGCCGTCGCGGTAGAGTCATTGGGACATTCACGATGAACAGCCCCGAACACGGCGGGCGAGGCCAGAATGTGCTGTTCACAGACGGCTCTGTGGAATTCGTGCACTCGCCGATTCTCATGATTCCGGGCTCGGTCCACCTGCCCGCGCATCAAGAGAACATCTGGCTCCCCATGGATCGCAGCCAGAGCGAGGATGGACTTGATTCGCCGAGCGAATGGCTTGGCGTCGACATCTTCCTGCTGCAGTAGACGCACGCCTCGTTCGCTCGCGTTCAACTCCACACACCTTGCCGATAACTTTCAGCCACTTTTCTGATCGGCCTGCACGCGTACCTTGAATGTTTGAGGGGTTCTGCTATCTTCATCGACCCTTCAGAACGGAAGCACCATGCCGAAGAATAAGAGCCATAAAGGCCTCGCCAAGCGCATCAAGATTTCGAAGAACGGAAAGATCCGCTTCGGACGCCCGCACAGCCGTCACCTTAAGTCGAATAAGACTGGTACGCAGATCCAGAGCTACCGCAAGCGTCGCTATGCACGCTCTGGTGACATTCGCGCGCTCAGCAAGTTGCTGTTCCGTCCACTGCTCTCGCAAGAGCAGCACGAACTCCGCGAAGCGAACCGTGAGGTTGCTGTCGCCGTGTGAGTCGTAAGGTGCGAGTCGTAAGG
>JASGCF010000178.1:2761-6937 GCA_030054275.1 Limnohabitans sp.
AAGCGAACCGTGAGGTTGCTGTCGCCGTGTGAGTCGTAAGGTGCGAGTCGTAAGGAGCGAGTCGTAAGGTGCGAGTTGTAAGGTATCCGTGGACGAATCGCACCGTCGCACAACACTTCCTTTCTCCGCTTCCTTTCTCCTGATCAAACCAGACCGTCGGGTCCGAAGTGTTCGGAGTTTCCGAGCCTCCGCCGGTCGCAAGCAAGAGGTTGAAACATGCCACGCGCACGCAAGGGTGCAGCCCGAACACAAGCCCGCCGCAAGCTTCTCCGCGAAGCACGCGGCTTTTACGGCACGAAGTCCCGTCATAAGCAACAAGCCAAGGTCGCCATGATGCGCGCCAAGCGCTATGCATGGCGCGACCGCCGCGCCCGCAAGCGCGACTTCCGTGCACTCTGGATCACCCGTATCACCGCGGCATGCCGCATGCGTGGTACGCGCTACTCGCTCTTCATCAACGGGCTGCAGCGCGCTGGCGTGCTGCTCAATCGCAAGATGCTTTCGTTGATCGCCATCGAAGATCCAAAGACCTTCGACGCACTCGTCGATGTCGCGAAGAAGAACACCACTGCAGTGGCCGCAGCAGCGTAAGCGCTTCGATCACTTCATCCGAACATCTGTGTACAGCGCCCGCGAAAGCGGGCGTTGTCTTTTGCACAGGCCACGGGCCCCTGCGTACTTCGAGCGCAAATCACAGATCCGCGCGCTGAAGCCAAAAACGAAGCATCTCGTCACGATCCCGGCCAGAGAGTCCGTGCGCTGCACACGATGCTTGACCGAAACGCTCGAGCGCTGTTCGGCGCGCCGCTTGAGTTCGCGCGTTCGACGCCTCGCGGAAGAGCGAAGCACTTTGTTGCCAGAGCGCACGATCACATGGCGCAGGCATCGCAAGCAACTGTCGCGCAGAAAGCTTGATCGCACCCGCACTGAGCGCGCTTCCCGTGAACTGCGCAATGGCGCGAGCCGCAACGACGGGCGACGCTACAGCAGCGGCAACCAGCCAAAGATCTTCTGCGCGCAGCGGGGTCACCGTGAGAAGCGGAACAAGCGGCACCGCGACACCACGCGCATCGACCCACGCTTCCATCGCTTTCGTCTGCGTCGCAACCAGAATCTTGGGAACGCTTCGTGCGGCAATCCACCCACGCATGGGCGAATCAGCTTCGAACCGCGCGACCTCAACGCGCGGCATCGTGAACTTCTCCGCGTGAATGCGCACGGGACACAACCCCCAGTCGCACCGCGCAAGCCCAATATGCTTCGTTGTCAGAAGTGCGTGGGCCGGAAGCGCACTCGACGACCCGCGCGCGTGTGTCGTTGCGTCGCGAGACTCCGCGATCATGCCGCGAAGCCCGTAGTATTGATCGCGAAAATCTGCGGTCGCACGGGCATACATGCCAATGGTGGGCGCATCGCGGGAAATCATCGCGAGCGCGCGAGGTGCGCCAAATGCATCACCAAGAAGCGGCGCCCATGTGGCATGCGCGCTGTCGGTGGCTGCGCGAACTTCATCACGCGAAATCGGCGGAAGTTCGTGGAAGTCGACGCCGAATGTACGGCGCAACGGCGCCGATCTCTTGAGCGACGCACGCTCGAACACCAACGCTGCCACGCGAACACTTGCTGCCTCGAAGATCGACTCATCACACGACCAAAGCGCGCGCAGCGATGCGACCGACCGCGCCTTGCAGCGAGCGTCGCTTGCATCACCCGTCGAAAGAAATGACAACGGCATCACAAATCCAAGGCGTCCGTGCTGCGCGAGTCGATCGAGCGACACCAGCAAAAATGCTGCAGAAAGATCGCTGTATCGCCGCACCGCACCGCCTGTCGCACTGGCAATCAGTCGAGCGCGCTCGCGCGACGCAACAGTCCCCCGCTTCAACTGCGATAGAAATGGCGGATTTCCAAGAATGACATCGAACGGTGCATCGAATGGCTTCGACCATGCGCGAGGCTCCATCGCGTCTTGCACCCGTACATGCGCAGCGAGCGCGCGCGACACCGACATGCGGACCGCTCTCGTTTCGTGTGCAACGAGTTCGAGCAGTCTTGCTCGCGCGATCAAGACGGCTTGCGCATCAATATCGATCCCGAAGATATTCGTCGACAGAATGTGTGCGAGCGCGCGTGACGAGTGCTCTCGCTTCGATCCGCGCGCGTACATCTCGCGCGCTGCGTGCACCAAAAAATTTCCTGTACCGCACGCCGGATCAAGGACGCGCATCGACGCGCCCACCGGTCGGCCACGCAAAACTTCCTCGGTGAGATACGCGACGAGCGAAATGGGCGTGTAGTGCGAACCCTGCGACTTTCGCAGTGAAACGCCAGCGCGACCTCGTCGCTTCGTCAATGCCGCGACATGCGCCGCTGCGTGAAGATCTGCGTGTGATGACTGCACGATCGTGAGGTTCCGCTCCTACGCACCATTCGACGGCGCATCCAACCCAAACCCAATCCGCTCTCGCACTGGGGGAGACTATCCGACCAACGCTGCAAGCAGGCCAAGGAGAAGAAGCACAACCACCGCCCCAAGCGGAAGCACCGATCCGATGAGCGCAACAATCGATGCCGGGCGCCATCGTCGTTCGACCAGTAAAGCCGTCACGGCAAGTACGAATGCGACCGCATCTGCAGCCAAACCGGCCATCACAAGCAAGCCCCCAATGGTCGATCCATCGACCGAGGCTGCCGATTCCTCGGAGAGCGCATCGTCCAACACGGTCGCGTCCATTTCGACAGTCACGACAACAATCGCCATCGCGACAACCAACGCAAAGAGCCCAATGCCTGACGCAACCAACGCCGCAAGCGGCAGTTTGGGTACACCAACCAACCGCCCGGATGTTGGCTCGACACGGACCGCTTCGAATCGAAGTTTGGCAGCCTGCGCGCTTTCACGCAGCACGGCGTCACGCACCTGATCACGACGAAGCCGAGCGGCGGCCAACGCAGAAATCGTGAGTCCGAGACCTGTTGTCAACACGAGCCCAAGGGGCGCAAGCAGGCGCAATTGTTCCGAGGCATCCTCTGCCCCTCCCACAAATGCGAACACATCGTAAACCCCGTGCAGTCCGACAGCGCCGACGAGTCCAAGCGCACGCCAACCCATCCGACCCACCGCAGTCGGACAAAACCGTGCAACACCGATACAGACACCAAGCACAGCTCCACAACTTGTATGCATCGGTACAGCAAGAAACGCTCGTGCCAGCGCGACCGATGCGCCCGCTTCGAAGCCTTCAAGCCCTGCGCCGAGCACATACAGCAGGTTCTCTGCAAGCGCGAAGCCAAGGCTTGCGGCAACGCCGTAGACGATGCCGTCGTACGGTTCATCGAAGGCGCTGTGCCGAGCTGGGTAGCACTCAAGAACAAGCCATTTGAAGATCTCCTCGACGAGCGCTGCGAGGATGAACGACACCACAAACACTTCGGCCAGGTTCGTCGGTGGCATCGACACGCCAAAGACGAACGCAAGCACACCCTGCACAAGAACGATCGGAATCGTCGCGAGCGCGCCAAACAAGAGCGTGAGCAGGACGACCTTGGGTGGCTCGCGCAGTCGATCGCGGAGAAATGTCCATGTCATGATCAACACGACAGGCGTGATCGCTCCAACCAAGAGCACTTGCCATTGCAATCCCATGCATGGGATTGTGCTGCGAAGTCGATCGCGATGTTTCGCGATCGTCGTTGATTGAAAAAGAAATCCGCCCGCTCGGCCGTAGGGCTGAGCGGGCGGAAGGGTGCCCATTTGTTCGCATCGCACGGTGTCCAATCGCACGAGCAGCAATTCGAAGTTTTCAGCACTGGGGGCGATCACGAAGACCGACCACGCGCGTAGGTCTGAAATGGCGTCGCGAGAGTGTTTGAACAGAAGTCTGTCGTTCACTCACGCTTCCGCCCACTCGTCTGAGATTCTCACTCGAAGATCGTTGCGTTGATCTTGGCTTGGCGAAACTCCCTCAACCTCACCCAAATCCCTCCTGCAACGATTCCCGAACGAGCCTTTCCCAAGCGAGCGCAGGATTGCGTTTGAAATGTGCACCCACTCGGCCCTTGTACGCACCAGCATCTTGTCCAGAGATGCAAGCACTCCGCTCTCGGTGGCTCCTGTCAAGCACTTCCGACAACATTCTCAAGGCAGGCCAATCGCGACTTCCATCGCTGCGCCTA
>JASGCF010000179.1:0-3084 GCA_030054275.1 Limnohabitans sp.
CTTCGCGCCCGCCGCATACAGCGGCGTCCACGGAGGCTAGAACCATCGACAAGCGTGTCGCCATCGTCACCGGAGCAAGCCGCGGTATTGGCCGGGCTATCGCAGAGCGTCTTGCAAAAGACGGACGCCATGTTGTGCTTGTCGCGCGCAGCGCAGACGGTCTCGCAGCCGTCGAGGCTGCCATCAAAGCCGCGGGTGGTTCCTGCGAAGTTCGCCCGTGCGATATGGCGCAGGGTGCGGCGGTGCAAGCACTCATGGACGGCGTTGCAGAAACGCACGGCAGGCTTGACATCCTCATCAATAACGCAGGAATCACGCGCGATACGCTGCTCTTGCGAATGACCGACGAGCAATGGGATGAAGTGATGAATGTCAATCTGCGTTCGATCTTCATCGCCTGTCGCGCTGCGCTGCGACCGATGATGCGCGGCAAGTTTGGCCGCATTGTGAACATCGGTAGCGTCTCGGGCCTCTCGGGAAACCCGGGGCAAGCGAACTACGCAGCCGCGAAAGCCGCGCTTGTTGGGTTCACGAAGACGGTCGCCAAGGAGATGGGCGCAAAGGGCATCACAGCGAATGTGGTGGCACCTGGCTTCATCGAAACCGACATGACCGAGATCCTCGGTGATGCTGTGAAGACAGCGGTCTTACCCAACATCCCAGTGCGCCGCTTTGGAAAGCCGGAGGAAATCGCGGCAGCTGTTGCCTATGCGACGAGCGACGAAGCGGGCTTTCTCACGGCACAAACCATCGTGGTTGATGGCGGCATGGCGTCGTAAGTGTCACAACCGAGGGGAATGCCGTTGCAGGTCGCGCTTCAGTGATCTCCCCCGCGGCAGATCGCCTCGGCTTTCGCTATATTCCCCCGCCCGACGGGACCCCGTCGGGGGGTTGAACCCCGAACAGAGAGTGGGCCAACGCGCGACGGACGATCCGTGCTGCGAACAGGCCCTTAGAAGGAGCAATATCGTGACCGACGCCGAGATCGAGAAGAAGGTCATCGACATCGTCGCTCAGCACACCGATGCCGAGCCGGAATCGATCACCCGTGAAACCAGCTTTACGAACGACCTCAACGCTGACAGCCTCGACATCGTCGAGTTGCTGATGGAGTTCGAGAACCAGTTCGGAACCAAGATCCCAGACGACCAAGCGGAGAAGATCCACACGGTCGGACAGGCGATCGACTTCATCAAGGCGAACCGTAAGGCCTGAATCATGCCGCAAAGGGGCGGTCGGCGCGCGGCACACTTGCCCTCGGTCGATGGGCACGCGCCGACCGTCCGTTCGGTTTCCGGCCGCGAGGCCTCTTTCGCGAGGATGACCCTCGGGCCTCAAAGTTCGTCTCTTGATTCGTCTCTTGGTTCGTCTCTTGATTCGTCTTTTGGTTCCTCTCTTGCTTTCCTACATGATGACCTTTTCACGCGTGTCGCGAACCAGTCATCATCACATGATTGCGCCAGTTCATGTCTTCTCAACTCCCGCCATCTGAAATTGAAGCGAAGGTCATCGAGGCCATCGCAGATCAACTTGGAGTCGCCAAGTCGGATGTCACGCGGGCAAGCGAGTTTGACGCGATCTGCGACAGCCTCGACAAGGCGGAGTTGATGATGGAGTTCGAAGATCTCTTCGAAATCTCGATCACCGACGAAACCGCGTCAAAACTTCTCACCGTTGCCGACGCTATTGATCTGATTCAGCGCACACTTGGCGGATCCAACGGGTCCGATCGCTGAACTTCCAACCGCCGCACTTCCGACCGCCGCACTGGACGAACCTCGATGAGAACCGTAACCCATCGTCGCGTTGTCATCACAGGAATCGGCGCTGTCTCGAACATCGGGACAACCGCAGCCGCAACTTGGGAGGCGATGAAGAACGGCCGTTCTGGCATTTCGCCGCTCCAATCGTTCCCGCAGAACGAAGATTGGACCGTGCGTTTTGCGGGCGAAATTCATAATTTCGACCCCTCGCATGTGGTCGATGGGCGCGAGCAGAAGCGCATCGATCGCGTTGCGCTGTTCGCCATGGTTGCCGCACACGAAGCGGTGCAAGATTGCGGCTACGACTTGAAGAATGCGGGCGACCCGTACCGCCACGGCACGATCATCGGCTCTGGCATCGGTGGCGTTCTGACCATGGAAGAGGGCCATACCAAACTGCTTCAAACCGGCCCACGCCGCGTGAGCCCGTTTGTCGTGCCGCGTCTCATGGTGAATGCGGCGCCTGGCAATGTTTCGATCCAGTTCAATTTGCGTGGTCCAAGCACAGCCGTTGCGTCTGCCTGTGCATCAAGCGGCCACGCGATGGGTATGGCCATGCAGATCATCCAACGGGGTGACTGCGATGTCATGCTCGCTGGTGGCAGCGAGGCCGCGATTACCCCGCTCACACTTTCCGCCTTCGCCTCGATGAAGGCGCTTTCGACGCGCAACGACGATCCAACCAAGGCTTCGCGCCCCTTCGACAAGGATCGCGACGGTTTCGTGCTTTCTGAGGGTGCTGCGATCTTGGTGCTTGAGGAACTTGAGCATGCGAAGGCGCGCGGCGCACGCATTTACGCCGAACTCGTTGGCTACGGCGCAACGGGTGACGCGTTCCACATCGCGGCGCCAGACGAGCAAGGCTCTGGTGCCTTCAAAGCGATGGAATTCGCCCTGCGCGACGCAGCGTTGGCTCCAACCGCCGTTGGGTACATCAATGCGCACGGCACCTCGACGCCACTTGGCGACCGAGCCGAGGTGACGGCTGTCAAGCGCCTCTTCGGTGCGCACGCACACACCTTGGCGATGAGTTCAACGAAGTCGATGACGGGCCATGCGCTGGGCGCTGCTGGTGGCATCGAGTCCATCCCAGCGATCATGTCGATCTACGAGGGCGTTCTGGCGCCCACCATCAACCTCGACCATGCAGACGAGGGCTTCGATCTGAACTTTGTGCCGAACACGGCCCAAACCGCCAAAGTCGATGTTGCGCTGAACAACACCTTCGGCTTCGGCGGCCACAATGTGAGCTTGGTGTTCAAGCGCTTTTCCTGAGGCGCTTTTCCTGAGGCGTTTTTCCTGAAGCGCTTTTCCTGAAGCG